>QHXC01000092.1 GCA_003222815.1 Acidobacteriota bacterium
CGGTGTTGCGGTGTCGCAGGAGCTTTACTCGGAGATCAAGCGCCTTCGCGACAAGAAAGGCAAGACGATTGTCGCTTATGTCTCCTCGACGGGGGCTTCGGGCGCATACTATGTGGCTTGTGCCGCGGATAAAATCATAGCCAACCCTGGAACGATCATCGGCAGCATCGGTGTAATTGCCGAATGGGTGAATTTCGGTGATTTGCTCGAATGGGCCAAACTGAAAAATATTGTTTTCAAGACGGGCGAATTCAAGGACACTGGTTCGCCGACACGTGCATTAACCGAGAAGGAACGTGCATACTTTCAGGGTCTCATCGACGATATGTACGTGCAATTTGTCGATGCTGTGGCGTCGGGGCGCAAGTTGGAATTGCAGGAAGTGCGTTCACTCGCCGATGGCCGGGTATTCAGCGGTAGGGATGCCAAAGAGCGGAAGTTGATCGATGAGATCGGCAACTTTCAGGATGCGGTGGACTTGACCGCGAAGCTCGCCGGAATTTCCGGAAAGCCTCGCTTGATTCGCCTGAGCCGCCAGCGCGTTACATTACTGGACGTATTGACTACGGATCTATCGCGATTCGTGCCTTTCAGCGGACAGACTTTGAAATCACAAATCCGCTTTCAATACTTGTGGAAGTAGGCGCGGGTGTGCCGGCAATGCGAATGTAGCCGGCGGGCTCGACGTTAAAGTAGAAGCGAGGAGTCAAAAGAACATGACCAAGGCCGATCTGGTTGAGGAAGTTGCCCGGGTGACGGAACTAACGCGGAAAGATTCAGAGGTCATTGTCGACACTTTGTTCGAAAGCGTAATCAAGGCCTTGAAGACTGGCGATAAGCTGGAAGTCCGAGGCTTCGGCAGCTTTCGCGTGCGCCAACGCAACGCCCGCGTCGGACGGAATCCGAAGACGGGCGAAAAAGTGGAAGTGCCCGCCAAGCGCGTCCCTTATTTCAAGCCCAGCAAGGAGCTCAAGGATCTGATTAACGACGGAACAACAGCCGCACCGATGTCACCACCAGCGCCGTCCAATCCGTAGTATGGAGTTTATCTGGAGTCCATGGCGCTACGATTACCTGGCGTCGGGAGGTCAGAAGCCGTCGTCTTGTATCTTCTGTGTGGGTGAGGATTCAAGCCGCGATGCCGAGCGGCTCATCGTCTTTCGAGGCGATCAGAACTTCATCATCCTCAATTTGTTTCCGTATACGTCCGGGCATCTCATGATTGCGCCATATGAGCATCTGGACACGATTGCGGATGCAAAGGCTGTGCAAACGTCGGAAATGATGGAACTCGCCAAACGCGCCCTCGCTGCACTTCAGAAGCTGTATCGCCCCGAAGGCTTCAATTTGGGGATGAACCTTGGAGCCTGTGCCGGCGCGGGTGTGAAGGACCACTTCCATTTGCATGTCGTCCCCCGCTGGACCGGTGACGCCAATTTCATGTCGACTACCGGGGAGACGCGGGTCCTGCCTGAGGAATTGAAGACGACCTACCACCGTATGAAGGCGATGTTGTAGTCAGGTTGGAAGACCAAGTTCCTTCACCATCAGATACGCGTCGTGACCGTTGGCGTAGTAGTTCGGCAGGACTCGGACATTCTCGAACCCGTGCTTTTTGTAAAAAATAATGGCGGCGCGGTTTGTGACATCCACCTGCAGGTCGTAGATCTCGACGCCGTAATCGGCAAGCGTCTGCTCAGAACGCTTCAAGAGTTGTGAGCCATAACCATTCCGGCGATGCCTTTCATCAACATCGAGCGTAACAACGGTCGCACGTCTGCGATTCCGGAGCACTTCCATGATGAGAAAGGCCACAATCGTTTTGTCCACTTCAAGGACGATCGTCTCCGCTCCCTCACGATCCATGAAGTACGCCAACTCGGTCGCGTCGTATGAGACACCTCCTGGAAAGCTGGCTTGATCGATCTCCAACAAAGACTCGAAATCCGCGCTGACTGCGTGTCGAATTAGCGTTTTCGGCATTGAACGAACAGGGTTCTTGTCATTATGATAACAGCAACCATGGGACGCTGCCTCCACATCTACGACTCTGGTTTCCAGTGTATCGGTGAGACTCTGGACGAAACGGATTTCTGTGACGCACATCAAAAGGTTGTTCCGTTCGAGTCTTTGCCAGTTTCCGTTTGGCGTAAAGCCCTCTTCCGGTTCGTTGCTCTGATCCTGCTCCTGGTCTTTCTGATCCCGTTATATTACACGTTGAGGGAAATGTATCTCGGTCCCCCGGTGAAGGCCCAGGAGGTGTGGTGAAGCCCCTTCGGATTACTGTTGCTGTGCTGCTTACCAGCATTGCGGTCGGAGCCTTGTTTGCACAGGAATTGGGTCTACTCGGGCGGTACGATGACGCGCGATATATCGATCAACCAAAGGGCGATACAAACCAGATCGTCTTCGCCCGTCTGATCTACAACGGAAGAATACCCGGCTACTACAAGAACTGGTACACGGATTATCCCAAGTCGGATCGGCTGCTCATCATGGGTGTCAAGCGCCTCACCAACTTAAATATCGCTGATCACGAAAAGGCTATTGCCGTCACGGATCCGGAGCTCTTCAAATATCCTTTCCTCTACACAAGCGAGCCCGAACAGATGGTTCTCACCGAGCAGGACGCCGCCATTTTGCGCGAATACCTGGCACGCGGCGGCTTCTGGGTCTTGGACGATTTTTGGGGGAGTTTCGAGTGGGAGGCCATGGAGCGGCAGTTAAGGAAGGTGCTGCCAACGGCCGAGATCAAAGACATTCCGATGGATCACCCCATTTTCCATATCTTTTACGACATCGATAAAATCATCCAGGTTCCGAGCCTGGCCTACGTTTACAACGGTGGCATCACGTGGGAGCAGGACGGCTTTGTCGCCGAGTGCAAGGGTGTTTGGGACGATCGCGGACGCCTCGTGATGGTGATCAACCACAACACCGATCTCGGCGATGCCTACGAATGGGCGGACGAGCCGAAATACCCGAATTACTTCTCCGGCTACGCCTACCGGCTGGCCATCAACTTCATTCTCTACGCGCTCACGCATTAATGTGAGTCCCGGCCGGTGGGCCCGACATTTAATGAAATGATCTCAGCCATCGTTCTCGCCGCAGGCAAATCGGAGAGGATGGGCCGGCCGAAGGCTCTTCTCCCATTTCGGGGCCGAACATTTGTCGAAAACATCCTGGATGCAATTTCTCACTCCTCAATCGGGCACGCGGTTGTTGTCGTCGGCCATCACCACGAGGAGATCGAGCGCAGCGTTCCGCTGCCATCGGTAGTCTTCAATCCAGACTACGAACAGGGCATGATCACGTCTTTTCAAGCGGGCATTCGAACGCTTCCGCCGAATATAACTGGCTCGTTTCTGTTTCTGGTGGATCATCCGCTGGTGGATGCCGCAGTCATCGAGGCGCTGATCGCCAGCCTGGCGCCAAACCGCATCATGTTACCGACGTACCAGAGACGGCGTGGCCATCCGGTACTGTTCGCATCGGAAGTGCTCCAAGAAATCCTTGCACTGCCGGCATCACAGGGGGCTAATATCGTTGTTCACAAGGATCCAAATCGGATTATAGAGGTTCCCGTAAACGCGCCGGGAATACTCGTCGACGTCGATACTCCTGAGCAGTTCAAGCTACTGACGAAGGATCCAATCTGAAATCTCTCCTGGTGATTCTCATGACGGCAACTATGGCAACGGTCTGAGCCAGCGCATCGATGCGTGGGGTGGATATCAGGGAATTCTGATCGATCCAAGGACGGGCGTCCTTATCGGAGGCTCCGACCCCCGCAAGGACGGCCTCGCTATAGGCTGGTGAGTTCGCGTAATATTCAGAGTTTGTATTGATGACCTCATGTTATCTAGGAGGACTGTAAATCATGGCATCTGGCGCAAAGCTTAGTAAAACGGCACGATCCAGCCTCGGGAAAGACAAAGACTCGATTAGTCTTGGCAAACCGTGCCCCCAGTGCGCGACCCCGATGGTCGCCACGCGTGTCATCAAGTCTGCGGGACAGCCCGGCGGGATGTACTGGGTTTGTCCAAAAGACGACTTTAGGACGAAAACTTAGATGGGAATAAGCACAAGCGCTCAGGGAAAGCGCCTTGTTCTGCTACTTTGGATCCTCGTCGGATTCTTCTATTTTTACCTTTCATTCGACTACATCCGAGTCTCCAGGAGTGACCAGTCACTGGCCGATTACTTGCAGTACGTTGTCCAGATTGCTGGAACGGAGCAAAGACCGGCCAGGGAAGTCCGCGCCCTAATCCTCATCAAAGCGGAAGAACTGGAACTTCCCGTCCAGGGCGAACAAATCCGCGTCCGCGGGGGCGGAGACACCCTCAACGTGATCCTGAATTACCACGTGGACATCGAAATCCCACTCCTTCAGAGAGCCGTCTACTCCAAGGAGTTTGAACACACGGCGAAATACCGGAAGATCAACTAAGAGATTTCGGCAATCCGAAATCTCTTATTTTTCCCCCAGCCCGGCCAGCGTGCCTTTATACGCTCGATATAGCACTTCAAACTCGGCCAACCCCTTCTTCAGGATTGCGGTGAAGTTCGGCAGATCGGCGGGGTTCAGCACCAGGTGAACGCTGTGGGCGAATGCCTGCATGGCGTCCAGGGTCTTAAAGGAAGCTCCAATCAGGCACACGAACGAGGTCCGGCGCTGCGTCATCGCTAATGGGGTGAGGTAATTCAGGACGGCATTCGACTTGAGTGAGCCGCCCGCGAAGTTTTCGTGGGTGATGATACAGTCGTAAGGGGTGTATCGCATGCGCTCTACGGCCAGTTCGGGCGTCTCGGCCGTGTGGAACTTGAATCCGAGATCGTGAAGCGTGGCCTTGGCGAGTTCCGCTGTCTTGGGATCGGCGCAGATCAGTGAAGTTGTGTCACCAACTTCGAAGAAATCCATTTTTTCCGGAGAGTTCATTTTCTTTTCCTGTATTCGGCATCGATGGTGAGGCCTCTGAGATCGCTTGTCGTCTCGCCCCGGGTCTTCTTGAGCCTGTCGATGCCCCGTGAGACGACTCCCTTGTTTGTGCAGTACAGCAGCGCAGTCTCTTCCGTAATCAGGCCATGTTCGTAGAGTTCCATCATGGCCATGTCAAAAGTTTTCCAGCCATACGTTGCGGCGGCCTCGATGATTTCATAGAACGTCTTGCCTTCAGACTCGCCGTGTTCAATCGTGTCCTTCACGCGAAGATTGGTTCCCATTATTTCCAGCGCTGCCACACGGCCGCCCCCAATTTTGGGCAGCAAGCGCTGGGACACGATCCAGCGCAGTGTTTCCGACAGCCGGACTCGAAGCTGCTTTTCTTCGGACTGATCGAACATTCCGACGATACGATTGATGGTCTGACCGGCGTTGATCGTGTGCAAAGTACTCAGTACCAGGTGGCCGGTTTCCGCTGCAGACATGCCGATTTCGACGGTCTCTCTATCGCGCATTTCGCCCACTAAAATGACCTTGGGCGCCTGGCGCAGCGAAGCGCGCAAGCCGGCCGCGAATGTGCTGAAATCGTTGCCCATTTCGCGCTGATTGAATGTTGCCTTCTTCTGAGGGTGTACAAATTCGACCGGGTCTTCGAGCGTCACGATGTGAATCGATTTCGTCTCATTCAGTTCATTGAGAAGAGCTGCAAGTGTAGTCGACTTACCACTGCCTGTCGCGCCCGTCACGAGTACCAGTCCGGTTTTTTCTTTACTGATCGTGTGGAAGACCGGAGGCAAATTGAGCTGATCAATGCTGGGCATCTCCGTTGAAAGTTTTCGGAGAATGACGCTGTAGTGTCCGCGCTGAGAGAAAATGTTAACGCGGAAACGTGCCTTCTGGCCGAGCGAATACGAACAGTCGCACGATCCAGTCTTGATCAAATCTTCCGTGAGGCGGCGGTTACGGTTGATGATATTGAGCGCGATGGTCTCGGTTTGGAAAGGCGTGAGCCTATCGATTGGCGGTTCGATCGAAACAGCCGTCAGTTCGCCCGACGCTTCGACTTGTAGTGGCTTGTCTGCTGTGATGTTGAGATCCGACACGTTTTTTTGCGAATCCAACATCGATCCCAGAATGTAGTCGAGTTCAGCTTTGGTCATAAGGACCTCACTCCCACTCCTCAGGAGGATTCTTTAGCAATGGCCGGAATTTATTTTTATCGAGACAGCGGTGATAGGCATCTTCCGGGCTGATCTGTTTCTTGTTCAGAAGGTCCATAATCGCGTCATCCAGGGTTTGCATACCGTATTTTTTTCCAACTTGCAGCATGCCTGGGATTTGGAAAGTCTTCGCTTCCCGAATCAGATTCGCGATGGCGGGTGTAACGACTAGGATCTCCAGTGCAGCAACACGGCCCTTGACATCCACGCGCTTGAAAAGATTCTGAGCGATAACTCCTTTAAGCGCTTCGGAGAGCGTATTTCGGATCTGGTTCTGCTGTCCGGCCGGAAATACATCGATGACGCGGTCGATCGTTTTCGCAGCACTTGGCGTGTGCAGAGTTCCGAACACCAGGTGACCCGTAGCGGCAGCCGTTAGCGCAAGATCGATGGTTTCAAGATCGCGCATTTCACCGACAAGGATGACGTCGGGATCTTCACGCAACGCGCCGCGCAGCGCTGCCGCGAAAGATCTGGTGTGTAGACCCACTTCCCGGTGGTTTATCAAACAGTTCTGGCTCTGGTGGACGAACTCGATCGGATCTTCGACGGTGATGATGTGATCTTTCCGGGTCTTATTGGCGTAATCGACGACGGCCGCTAGCGTCGTCGACTTTCCGCTGCCGGTCGGGCCCGTAACCAAAACCAGGCCCTTGTTAAGAGAAGCGAACTTCTTCATGATCGGAGGCAGACCCAGTTGTTCCACCGTCAGCACCGTTGACGGAATCTGCCTAAAGACTGCAGCCACGCCGTATTTCTGGTTGAAAAAATTCGCCCGGTAACGCGCGACGCCTGGGATTTCGTAGCCGAAGTCGACATCGCCGGTCTCTTCAAAAACCTTCACCTTGTATTCAGGAGCGATTTCGTAAAGCATCGCCTTCAATTCGTCATTCTCGAAGGCCGGATGTTTAAGGCGCTCCATCTCACCACGCACACGTACAATCGGCTGCGATCCGGCAGCCAAATGCAAATCCGATGCCCCGTGTTCATTCATGAAGTTGAAAAAGGCATCTATCTTTGCCATGTCTCCCTCCAAAGCGACAACGGGCTATTATACTGAGGGGCCATATGAGTCAACTTCTTATAGGAGCCGAGGCTCCGAATTTCGAATTGAAGGACCTGAACGGGCGGTTACACCGTTTGGCCACCGCACTTGCCCACGGGCCCGTGGTCTTGGCGTTCTTCAAAGCCGCGTGCCCGACATGCCAGTTCACTTTTCCGCATCTGGAAAAAATCTCTGCCGATGTGCGAAGGAGTCCGGCAGCGCCGATCTGGGGTATTTCTCAGGATGATGTGGCTGAAACGCAACGGTTTGCAGAGGAGTTTGGCATCACGTTCGATCTGCTGATCGATGAATATCCTTACCCGGTTTCGTCAGTCTATGGCTTGAAATCTGTTCCAGCCATCTTCATTGTTCAGGCTGACGGAATCGTCTCTCTCAGCGATTTCGGTTTCACCAAATCCAGCCTGAATCAAATTGCAGGCTTCCCCTTCTTTTCACCGGATGACGGGCTGCCTGCCAGCCGCCCCGGCTGAGCATCCAAAAATTAGCGTCCGTGAGGCGCAAAATCCGCAACCCCGTTTTAGACTAAAGATGCTCGGAGATCTGCCGATAAATGGAATGGAGGTGTGTTTTACAAGGTCCGATGCTCGATAGTACATTTCTTTTCACCGACATTGAAGGCAGTACGACACTGTGGGAACGATTTCCCGAACTCATGCGGCGTGCTCTGGCCCGTCATGACTCCCTGTTGCGGACCGTCATCCAGGAACAGGGCGGTCATGTTTTCAAGACGGTGGGAGACTGTTTTTGCGCCGTGTTTCCAACAGCGGCATATGCCATTCACGCCGCGGCGGCGGCACAACATCAGATCGCCGCTGAGGTTTGGGAAGGCATTGACGAACCGATCCGCGTTCGAATGGCGATTCACACGGGTCCAGCTGAAGCCCGGGACGGGGACTATTTCGGCCAGACTTTGAATCGTGTGGCCCGCATACTCGCCGCTGGCCATGGTGGCCAAATTCTGGTTTCGAGGGCGGTCAAAGATCTACTCAAAGATCACCTGCCTTTCACGGCTGACCTCGTCGATCTGGGGGAGCATCGGCTCAAAGATCTGGTCCGCCCTGAACATATCTTCCAGTATCGTGAACCGGGACTCCCCAAGGAATTCCCACTTCTGCGCTCGTTGAGCGCATTTGCCCACAACCTGCCGGAGCAATTGACCAGCTTTATTGGCCGCGAAACCGAACTCGCGGAAATCAAACAATTGCTGTCCCGCACACGCTTGCTCACGCTTTCCGGTTCGGGTGGGAGCGGCAAGACCCGGCTCGCCCTGCAAGCAGCGGCGGAAGGCGTGGACCGCTTCACGAATGGTGTGTGGTTTGTGGACATGGCGCCTGTTCTGGACCCGGACCTCCTGCCCAGCGCGCTAGCTACAGCGCTTCGGCTGCGAGAGCAGTCCGGGCAGACGATCGCGGAGACACTCGTCGCCTTCTTGCAGAACAAGCGAATGCTGCTAATTCTGGACAACTGCGAGCAGGTCGTTACCGCGTGCGCTGAATTGGCTGAAAAGCTCCTGAGAAATTGTCCCACTCTCCAGATCCTGGCAACAAGCCGTGAAGGACTGGGTGTTGCCGGCGAGATAACCTGGTGTGTACCCTCGCTGCCGACCCCGTCTACTCAAGATTTGAGCTCATTCGAAAGGGTTGCCCAGAGTCCTGCTGTCCGTCTTTTCGTCGATCGCGCCGCCTCCGTCGTGCCGAATTTCCGGCTGACGCCAAAAAATGCTCCTGCGATTGTGCGGGTGTGCCAGCGCCTGGATGGGATACCACTCGCCATTGAATTAGCCGCGGCCCGGGTCAAGACGATCTCGCCGGAAGAGATCGCGTTGCGTCTGAGCGATAGATTCCGCCTATTGACCGGTGGTAGCCGCACCGCTCTGCCCCGGCACCAAACCCTTCGCGCCGCCATCGAGTGGAGCTATCACTTGTTGGGTGGATTGGAAGGCATCTTGTTTCGCCGCCTTTCGGTCTTTTGTGGAAGCTTTTCGCTCGAAGCCGCAGAGTCGATTTGCGGAGACGACGAACTACCAGTTCCGGACATTTTGGATTCGGTTTGCAGGCTCGCCGACAAATCTCTTCTGATCATGGAGCAGAGTGAAGGGGCTGTGCGCTACCGGATGCTCGAAACAATTCGCGAGTACTCCTGTGAGCGGCTTCAAGAGTCCGGCGAAACGGCCGTGATGCAGTCCCGGTTCATGGATTTCTTTCTCACTTTGAGCCGACAAGCCGAACGGGAAATCTCAGGCCCAGCCCAGGGAGAATGGCTGGAGCGGCTGGACGGGGAGCACGAGAACTTTCGCGCCGCGCTCGCATGGAACGTGTCGAAACCAGAACTTGCTGTCGCACAATTACATCTAGCCCTCGCACTTTCACGGTTCTGGCTGGTCCGAGGTTACTGGGAAGAGGCCTTGACGTGCCTGCTTCGAGTCATCTCACCAGAGGTGGTTCTGCCTCTAGCCGCGGAACGTTCCAGAGTATTCAACAGTTGCGGCAACTTCGCCTGCCAACTTGGAAGATATGAAGCCGCGTCCCAGCACTACGAACGGAGTTTGGCCATTCGCCGTGAGTTGGGCGATGAGCGGGGTGTAGCCGCTACCCTGAATAACCTGGGACTCGTCCAAAGGCATTCGGGAAACAACGAGAAGGCCAGACCATTTTTCCAGGAGGCTCTGGAACTGTTTCGCAAGCTGGCCGAGCATAGAGCCGTCGCCACCTGCTTGAACAATTTGGCCTCGACTCAGAGCGCAGAAGGACGTTACACCGAAGCGAATCAAAACGCACGTGAAGCCATGCAGATTTTCCAGCGCATCGGAGACCGGCTCGGCATCGCCGCGTCGTTATCGGAGCTTGGAAGCCAGGCGATGTTGCAGGGACAGACTAGCGCTGCTCAAGCACTCTTCGAAGAAAGCCTTGCGTTATCCCGCGGGCTGGGAGAGAAGGTCGGTATCTTCGATTGCTTGCAGCACCTCGGCCAAATCTTGTTCATGCAAGGAAATTATGAATCGGCACGATTGCTATACACAGAAAGCCTGGACATCGCGCGAGACCTGGCTTCAGCGCCGTATGTGGCTGCCGCCAAAGATGCTCTCGACCGGTTGAGTCACATACCGGAGCTGACCGAAGACACGGAAACCGGGTGCGTCCGATTGTAGCCACGGGAGTTGCGGCACCTGAGCAAGATTCTTCAAATGCATAGCCACCCGCATCAGCCTTGCTGTTTCGCCTTACAGTCAATGCAAACCCGCGTCCAGGGCACAGCTTCCAGGCGCGCCGGCGCGATTTCGTTTTCGCATTCCATGCAGATGCCGTAGGTTCCTTGATCAATGCGGTGAATAGCTTCCTCTATGGCCCTGAGCAGTTTGGAATCGGTCTGCTTTAAGGCGAGTCGAACGTGGAGATCGCTTTCCTGGCTGGATTGATCAATCCAATCGCCGCTTCTCGATCCGGGTTCGGTGGCGGGTGTGCGTGCCGGCGCCGACGCCAGTATTTCCTCCTTCTTCTTCTCCAGAATATCCCGGTATTTCTTTACATTCGAAGAACGCATATCTTGCTGGTGCTCCTAAAACAGCCCGGTGGGGCACGAGTGAACCCCCCATTCTAACACCACGACCGGAGCTGCGCAAAGACCAGGTCCTTCACAGTGAATACGTCATACTGCAGAAGCTGCTCATCCTCCAGTGCAGCCACCCATGCGTCGATCCGCATCCGGAGTTCTGCTTCGAGGGCGTGCGACTCATCAATTCCGAAGCGCTGTTTGAGCTGCTCCACGGCGGCCGGAGTCGCCTGAAGATTCAGAAACGTGCTGACGTGGTCGGTGGCGGCGCCACGGATTTCCTTCAGCCGATCCGCCTGGCTCCTCAAGTGGTTTTCCTCACGCCAGGGCTGGATCTTCGTGTCCACTACTTCTTCAATAATCGCTCGGATGAACGCCGAGAAGAGTTCCTCATCCGGTGATCTTTCAAGCGTCGCCCGAACGTCGGCGAACAAATCGGTTTCCTGCTCAGAGGTCAGTGAGAAATCATATGGAAGAAGATGCGTCCGAACGTATGTTTCCATGACCTCATAGCGGGCCAGCCTCTGAGATCTGGATTTCTCCGCCGGATTCCATAACCGTCTGAAGAATTGCCTCCGCGATAAAGACATCGAGGACAAGATAACACAACAGGCTTACGCTATAATTTCAGATTCCACAGGAGGCCACATGAGCAGCCGGGAACAATTCGTCAAAGAACTTGAAGAATACGTCAACGAGAAGCTCTCGAGTTTGGATCTCATCAAAGAAACTGAAATTCCTGCCTCAGACCGCGCGGAGATCGTCCGGCGCTTAAAGATGGCTCTGAAAAACGAGCTGGAGGCGAGCGAACTGGCTGCGCTCTGGATGCCGACAACTCCCGAAATTGAAGTGAAGCTGGCGTTGGCCCGGCAGGCTGGCGATGAGGCGAAACATTACAGGCTGATTGAGAAACACCTCGAGAACATGGGCGTCGATCTTCATGGTTTCGACCCTCTGGCCGATGGATACGGTCCTATGTTTCAGTTGCTCGCCGGGTTCCAGTCTACGGTCGAACGCATTGGGGCTGCTCAGTTCACTCGTGAAGCACTGGCACTGAAGAAAAACCAACAGTTCATCGAGTTTTGCGAAGCGGCTGGCGACAGCGAGACTGTCGAACTGTATCGTGGTCAGATCCAGCCTGATGAAGAGTGGCACGTTATTCTTGGCCTCAAGGTTCTCGAGAAGTATGCCAGCACCCCAGAGCTACAGGCTCGGGCGCGGAATGCCGTTGAAAAGATGTATCAAGCTATCATTTTCACGATCGAGGCACCCGTTGCGACAATCAAGCTCAACCGGCCCGAAAAGCTCAACGCGTTCGGAGGGCCGATGCGCGAAGAAATCCTGAGCGCGCTCGACGTTATTGCGGCGGACGATCGAATTCGCGTTCTCGTGGTGACCGGCCAGGGCCGGGGGTTCTCTGCAGGCGGGGATATCCACCACCTGAAGTATCTTCGCGAAAATAAGGACGAGGACGGGTTTAGATCGATCCTCGCCAAGGGAGAGAAGATTACGCGCTCGATGCGAATGCTTGCGAAGCCTGTTATCGCCGCAGTGAACGGCCCATGCGCTGGAGCCGGCTTCAGCTTTGCACTTGCTTGCGATATTCGAATTGCTTCAGATAAAGCGACCTTTGGCCCGAGCTTCGCATTGGTGGGTCTTCATCCGGACTGGGGCGGAAGTTGGTTTCTTCCGAAGTTGGTCGGGAGCGCGAAGGCTTGCGAGCTTGTCTTCACCGGAACGATGATTTCGGCCGAAGATGCCCAGAGGATTGGTTTGATTAACCGAGTCGTTCCGCATGAACAACTGATGGACTCTGTTATGGAACTCGCGGGGACAATCGCGAAGAATCCTCCAGGGGTACTGCGTCTGGCCAAAGAATCCATTTACAGGAGCCTCAGCTCCGACCTCGAGACGGCATTCGCGCGAGAAAGCCAGGTGCAGCTCGAATGTTTCTACAGCGAGGATTTTCTCGAGGGGGTCACGGCCTTCGTCGAAAAGAGAAGGCCTCAATTCAAAGGCCGTTAATTTATGAAGACTTGCTTTTTTGTTTTAATTAGCCTGCTGCTGCTCTCGAGCGGCTGCAATCAAAATCTCGAAGTCGTCAATTCCGGCGAACGGCTGGAAGACTCGCCCAGGCCCGCCGCCGATCCGAACGCGCGGCCGCTCGCCCTTGCCGGAGAAGCATCAGGCGAGAAGAAAATTCCACCTTTCGTGAAGGCATACTTCATGCACATGTGGGTCGAAGCGCTTTATAGCAAGCCCCAGAACAAGACCCCCAATCCCCATTGGGAATCCCCATTGATGGATCCGGAAAATGGCCGCGTCTGGTGCACGGACTGCCACACTTCAGGTCAAATCGATTTCGAGAAGATTCCGAAAATCCGCGATCCAATGGTTAACGATCTGGAGAAGGATAAAGAATTCATGGTTGCCCTGATGAAGAAATGGGTGGCCCGCTTGAACAGTGACGAGTTCTTTGCGAAAGCGAAGCTGAAGGGACCGGTGACGTGCCTGACGTGTCACGCGACAAACCCAGCTTTGGAGAATTAGCCGCGAATTACGCAAATTTATGCGAACAGGGGCATTATTCGCGTAATTTGTGGCTCAGATCAGCGTGCCATCGGGTAGCACACCATTCTTCGGCACGATGATAATCCCGTCTCGAACGTAATACCCCGGTCCATCGAAATTCTGCACCCGCTCTTCATTCAAGATACGAACACCCGCGCCGATATGGGCGTTTTTATCGATGATGGCTTTACGGATGATGGAGCCTTTGCCGATGCCAATATCGGGAATTCCCGTCTGCCGGTTATATTCGTGGTCGTCTTCGTCTTCGTAGAAATCTGCGCCCATGATCATCGCGTGCTCCAGCTCGACGTCTTCCCCAATCAGGCTTCGAATTCCAACGACCGAATTGAAAATCCGGGCGCCTCTGAGGATCGACCCTTCGGAGATGATGGAATCGCGGATTGCACACAGTTCGATGCGGGACGACGGCAAAAAACGGGCACGAGTGTAGATGGGCGCCGTCATATCGTGGAAATCAAAGTGGGGAGCGCTGCTGGTGAGGTCCATGTTGGCTTTGTAAAACGCTTCAACGGTTCCAAGGTCTTCCCAGTATCCGTCGAAGACAAACCCATACACATCGTACTTCTCGATGGCGCGCGGTATCACCTGATGTCCGAAATCGATCATGGAGGCGTCGGCTAAAAGTTCAATGAGTACGCTTCGTTTGAAGAGATAAATCCCCATGGATGCAAGATAGGGGCGTTCGACGGCCTCTTCCGGACTCCGACCGAGCAGTGTGGTATTGGTATGCATTTCGCGCAACGCGTCGTCTTTGGGTTTCTCGCGAAATTGCTGGACCCGGGCATCGACGTCTAGCTTCAGCAAACCGAAGCTGGAAGCCACGGCTTCGCTCTTCGGTATCGCGCAAATGGTTACGTCGGCGCCGCGCTTCCAGTGGTTGTCCAGGAGCTGCTGGTAGTCCATGCGATAGAGCTGATCGCCCGAGAGAATGAGTTGGTAATCGTCATCTCGGCCCGTGAACCGGTGCAGGTGCTGCCGGACTGCATCCGCCGTGCCCTGGAACCAGTTGGGATTGGTCCTGGTCTGTTCGGCAGCGAGCACCTCGATGAAACCTTCCGAAAACGGATCGAAGCGGAAGGTGTTCGTGATGTGGTGATTCAGCGAAGCCGAATTGAACTGAGTCAGGACAAAGATTTTTTTCAATGCCGAGTTGAGGCAATTACTGATGGGCACATCGATTAGACGATATTTACCACCGAGAGGCACCGCTGGCTTCGATCGATCCTGAGTCAGGGGAAACAAGCGCTTTCCCGCGCCTCCAGCTAGAATAATCGACAGGACGTGAGACGGGTTTTCTCGATTCTTCCGTACCATTGCTTTTTAGTGTCGGGTCCACCGGCCAGCCGTGGTCGGTACACCGGCTTCGCCGGCATCCTTGAGGAGGCGATGGCCGGTTCTCCCCACGCTCTCTACCTCCCGGAAGTTTTCCTCATGATACACTAACGCGAGCGATGCCTCAGTTCTTACGCGACACCTTTGGTCTGATCTACGCTCCAGTCCTCATTCCGCTGATCCGAATCGCCTGGATCCTGATCATCGGCCTTCTTGTCCTGAAAGTGATCGATTCCGGCCTGAAGCGCCTGCGACTTCTCATCCCGGCGAGCGATGTACTCGGTGTTGCCCGCGTAGAGCAGCGGACCGAGACACTGCGTCACATCATTCGCGGTGTCAGCCGCGGAATTCTGGTTGTCATTCTTGCGTTGACCGTCAGCTCGGAGCTTGGATTCGACATCGCCCCGATCCTTGCCAGCGCCGGCATTGCCGGACTGGCTGTGGGTTTCGGAGCGCAAAGTCTCGTCAAGGACGTCATTTCCGGCTTCTTCGTACTCTTTGAAGACCAGTTTGGCGTTGGCGATGTGATCAAAATTGGGGACCTATCAGGTGTGGTCGAACGAATGACACTCCGCGTGACCGTGCTGCGGAATTTGGAGGGGCAGGTTCACGTGATACCGAACGGCACCATTCACACGGTTACAGTCCTCACAAAGGAGTGGGCGCGTGCCGTCGTGGACGTCACTGTCCCTTACGATCAAGAATTGGCCAAGGTTTTCGAAGTGCTGCATAGGGTCGGTTCACGGCTCGCCCAGGACTGGTCGGACCGAATTCTGGAACAACCCGCAATTCTAGGAGTGGAGAAGCTGGATGACACAGGCGTCACGATCCGTCAGATCGTCAAGACACCCGCCTTTAAGCAGTCCGACGTGATGCGCGAATGGCGACGACGGATCAAAGAGGAATTTGACCGCTCCGGGATCTCGCTTGCGCAGCGCGGGGTTCTCACTCTGGCGAGCCCAAGCCACGAAGCCCTCTCCCCGCATGAGAGGGCTGGTGCGTAGCGCCGTGTGAGCTATTATCCCAACTGACTTCTCTTCTGCGCGATCAACTGATCCAGGCCTTCGAGTGAATCGTTGTTCTTGACTTTGTACAGTCTTTCGAGCGCTTCGCGCGCTGGCTGACCAACCACACCCCCGATCGCGACTGCGGTCGCAAGTTCGTCGATGGCTTTGTCGCGTTTTTGCCGGGCGTCCGCTTCGACACCCTGGCGCTTGGCGACTAATTCGTCGATTGCAGGCTGTTCCGCCTTCGCCGTTTTCGCGGCGTTCTCGGCATTGATGGCTTCAACCAGCGCCTTGGATGCCTCGGAAGCTAGAGATTGGTAGACCAGGCCGAGGCGATAATGGGAGACGCCATCCTTTGGTGCGCTCTTGAGCGCCGCGTCAAACTCCTGCACCGACTTCGCATAGTCCTGCCGATTCAGAGCAATGAAGCCGAGCGCCGCATGGAGTTGGCTTTCAA
>QHXC01000569.1 GCA_003222815.1 Acidobacteriota bacterium
GGGGTTGGCGCGTTTCTGAGGTACTGATGCTACGACGGTACTTCGTGAATTCATTACTGAGCTCTGGAATCGTTGCCACGGCCGCGTCGATTTTCTATCCGATTCTGCGGTTCGTGATTCCGCCGGAAACCGCGGAGTCCACGGTGATGTCCGTGTCCGCCGGCAGGCCCGATGACGTACGCCCCAATTCGGGAATGATTTTCAAATTCGGTGGTGAACCAGGGCTCCTTGTGCGTACTGCGGAAGGAGAGTTGCGCGCGTTCTCGGCTCGCTGCACTCACCTCAACTGTACTGTCCAATACGATTCCGGCGAGAGGCTGATCGTTTGTGCATGCCATGGCGGCACATTCGACTTGAATGGCAAGAATATCGCTGGACCGCCTCCGAGGCCGCTCCTCACATATTCCGTGAACATCCGTGGCGACGAGATCGTCGTTTCCCGCGTGTGATGCAGGAGGAGCGATGGAACCACAACCAGGTACGTGGTTGGACAAACGAATCGGCGGTGCGATGCTGCGGACCTGGCTCCGCGAGAAGACTGTTCCGGTTCATCGTCACACGGTCTGGTACTACTTCGGTGGTATGACGCTCTTCCTTTTTGCCGTTCAGGTCGTTACCGGAATCCTTCTGCTCTTGTATTACAGGCCTACCGCGGAGTCCGCGTTCGAAAGTGTTCAATTCATCATGGCCGAGGTACAGTTCGGCTGGCTCATCCGGTCGCTGCATAGCTGGTCGGCAAACCTGATGATCCTGGCGTTGTTTATACACATGACCAGCGTATATCTGACGCGCGCATACCGGAAACCCCGGGAGATCACGTGGATATCGGGTGTGGCGTTGCTGGTACTTGCATTGGGGTTTGGTTTCAGCGGTTACTTGCTGCCCTGGAACAAGCTCGCGTTCTTCGCCACGCAAGTGGGTACGCAGATCGTAGCAAACGTGCCGGTCATTGGCTCGTTCATGCTCCGGTTTCTACGAGGCGGAGAGAACGTGACCGGCGCGACGCTCACGCGGTTCTACGGCTTTCATGTCGCAGTACTGCCTGCGCTGACTACGGCCGTGCTCGGCATTCATCTGTTATTGGTGCAGTTGCATGGCATGAGCAAACCTTCCGAGGACAAATCGAACCGCAGCATGCCCTTCTTCCCAAACTTTCTTCTCCGCGACGTCGTGGGTTGGCTGGTCGCGCTGGGTGTGCTGGCTGCGCTTGCTGCGATCTTTCCGTGGGAACTCGGCGAAAAGGCCGATCCATTCGCGCCGGCACCGAAAGGGATTCGGCCGGAATGGTTTTTCATCTGGATGTTTCAAACTTTGAAGATGGTGCCGGCACATGTTGGAGTATTCGAAGGCGAACGAGTTGCGATTCTGGGATTTGGCTTCCTACTGGTCCTGATTGCCGCCGTCCCACTACTCGACACAAACGGGAACCGCCAACCGCTCAGTCGTGTCTTCACGATCCTCGGCTGGGTTCTGCTCTTCTACGTTCTTTTCATGACGATCTCGGGCTATCTGGAAACTCCTGTCTTCGCAGCCGGTCCGCCCCAGGCGAAAAGTCCAGCGGATCTTTTCATAAACGACATTCACCGCCAACGCGGCCTCACATGCATGGATTGCCATGGAAACGATGTCCGCATTACCGCGCCGAAAAGAACTCAGATTGCCGCGTTGTGCGCGCGATGCCATTCGGATCTGAATTACATGCGCCGGTTCAATCCTCAGATGCGCGTCGATCAATTCGCGGAATATCAGACAAGCATTCACGGGATGCGAGGCGCACAGGGCGACCAGAACGTCGCGACGTGCACAAGCTGCCACAGTGTTCATGACATCCGCGCTGTCCGCGACGCGAAGTCACCCGTTTATCCGACACAGGTGGCATCAACGTGCGCGGCGTGTCATGCCGATTCAAAGCGCATGGCAACGTATAAGATTCCGACCGACCAATACAAGAATTACCGCGGGAGCGTACACGCAGCCGCTCTGATTGATCGCAACGATTTGGGAGCTCCATCCTGCAATGATTGCCACGGCAATCACGGGGCGAGGCCCCCCGGCATGGATTCTGTTCCCGCCGTATGCGGTCAGTGTCATCGGCAGGAGAAGGATCTTTTTGGAGGCAGCCCTCACGCAAAGCCGTTTCAGGATCTGGGACTCGCCGGGTGCATCGTCTGTCATGACAATCATGAGATCAAGAAGACCGATGATCGGATGCTGAGCGCGCAGGGTGAAGGCGTTTGCGCAACGTGTCACTCGGATGATGGCGCTACACCAAAGATTCGCTCAATGCAGTCGTCCATTCTTGGCTTGCGGCTTCAAATCGATACGGCATCCGAAATCCTCGGCAGGGCCGAACGCGCCGGAATGGAAGTGAGCAAACCGAAATTCGACTTGGAGCAAGCCCGCGCAGAATTGGTCAAGGCGCGCGTGTCGGTTCATGGGTTCAGTCCCAACAAGGTCATGGAGTTCACCAGGCCGGCAATCGATATCACGATAGCTGCGCACAAGGCCGCGGATGCGGCGCTCGAAGAAGTTGGATACCGGCGCCGCGGCCTTGGATACTCGCTCATCGGAATCGCAATCATGATTTTTGCCCTTGTGATGAAGATTCGAGAGATCGAAGGCAAGAAGTCCTGATTCCCAGCGCTGTTCTTCGGAACATTGTCATTCTGGCAAAACCGCGCCGGCGTTGGCTAGGAGAAGCCCATGCTTCTTCAACGCGATGACCAATGGACCTTACGTTGCAAGAAGTACCTGTAAAGAACGTAGGCTCCGGTTGGAAAGCTTCTGAAAGGAGGCACGAACCATGTCACTGATCAAATGGGATCCATTCCGCGAATTCGACACGCTGAATGAACGAGTGGGTGGCTTTCTGCGCAAGAACTGGGAAGCACCAATGTCAACCACAGTCTGGAACCCTGCAGTTGACATCTTTGAAAACGACAACGAGGTCGTCATCAAAGCAGAACTGCCCGGAATGAATGCTACGGACATCGAAGTGAAACTGGAGAACAACGTTCTCCTGCTGAAAGGTGAGCGTCACTTCGAGAAGGAAGCGAAAGAAGACTGCCGAATACAAGGACGGCGTGTTGAAGATCGTTTTACCGAAGACGGAGGAGATCAAACCCAAGCCGATCAAGATCGCCGCCGCTTAGGCACAAGCACCACGAGCGAGGTGCGAGAAGCTGTGAGAGAATCGAAACCGGTGGCAAGCCGCGAAGCGCTGCGGCCACCGGTTATTTTTCCGGCACGGAGGGAGTGCACACATATACACCGAAGAAAATGAAGGTCCAATTCAAATCAACGCAGAAGAACTTGCGGAAGAGCTATTCGGTTCGAATTATAACGACCTGTCCCCCGAGCTGCAGGGATGGATATGCGTCTGCATCGTCGAATCTCACGTGCCCGAATACGCACAGCAGGATTCCATTGGCGCAGCATAAGGCCATGACACGAAAAACAAATTCTCGTGGAAGCTGAATCGCGGCTGTCGCAGTTCTTTGATAGCGGCTTCGCTCGGCGAAATACTCAAATCACTGGAGGGACGTTCTGGTCCGATACAGCGCGGAAGCTGAGGCCTCGCAAGTAGGCCCGCATTTCAACAAGTTTCGCATTCTTTCGGATAATTCCTGACAGTTCGACATCCGGGGCGTCGAGTACGGAATCGATTTCTTTCTTCAATTCCCCGAGCGCCGCTTCTGTTTGTGTGATCTCCTTCAAAACTTCTTGAGTGCTGCTGTACTGCCGCAGGCTTTCCACCTCTCCCATGAGCTTCTCTCTTTCGGCCTGCCAGTCCTGAGCAGCACCGCGGAACCGCTCTTCAAACTGATCGCGAACGATTTGCAGGCCCTCTTGAAGCTGATAGTCGAACTGCCGCTGGCGCTCCGCTGTGATTTCTTCATTCAAGGTCTTGCGGATTTCAGCCGCCGCAGTCTGGAGCCTGTTGAGATACCGAGTCTCAATGGTTTGAATGGCAGTGGCGATACCGGTCAGTTCGGACGAGAGGGTCGCTAGTGGCTCTACGAAAGGGTCTGAAGTCCCTGCGGACACGATTGGGTCTTGTACCGTTACGTTGTCTGACATACTGCTAATTCCGAAGTGTGGTGGTAAACGGACGCGTAGCGCAGGAACGCCAGCAATCCTGCCAGCGCAAACGTCAGCTTCAGCGCTCGCATATGATGAGCCTCCTTGGCTCCGCGTTTTGAACGGGCCGCTTCAGCAGTTGAAGCAGTTTGACGCCGGGAGTCGCCGCGCATCGTGCAGGCTGACTCCCCGGCACTTACACACCTCGCCGCGCCTTCCCTGGGGAAACGGGTGCATTTAAGGTATCGGCCAAATCAACGCGAGAGTTTATAGCGGGTCAAAATTCTTTTTAACGCCTGGAGCACAACAGTGTCCCACTGGGTACCGGTGAAGAGGTCGTCGCATTTCCGGCGGAAGACCGGTCCTCGGCTAACCGGTTTGAAATCTATTTCATGAGGGCAATCCGCGG
>QHXC01000570.1 GCA_003222815.1 Acidobacteriota bacterium
AACGACTCCATCGATATTGAATGTTCCGTCCGGATTCGTTTGTGAGGGACGAGGCCCCGGCCCACCAAAGCCGCCTAATACGGCGGGGCGCAAATTGACCGTCGGAAGAAAACCCTGAGGCAAAGGTTCTCCTTCGATACGGACTCGTCCAAAGATAGACGTAGGGGGGACGAACGTGAGCACAACACCATCAACGTCTCCAGCTACGTCCACGGGAACTGTGGCCGTTGGAGGCGCGGGAGGCGGCTGACCAGGCTCCAAGCGCCCGTTAAAATACAAATGGGCTCGAATCAAATAAGAACCCCGCGCCACATCACGAAACTCGAAGGTACCGTCCGCTGGGTTGTAGGCACTGCCCGATGAGAAGAACCCGGTATTGATGACCGAATCTCGGGGTGTAATTGAAACCGAGGCATTGCGCGGTGGTTGTCCCGAGTTCGGATCGATGACTCGCCCACGGACGCTGTAAGTCGGCTGTTCAGTCAAACGAAAGTCCAGCCCGCTGAGCTCGATTTCGGGTTGCACGTCGACAGGCGTTGCAGTTCCAATGTCGGTCATCGCCGGATAGAACGTTCGGGGATATCTATTGCTGATTGCCGCCGGGTTGAAGGGAACGCCGGGAATCGGACGGTTGGAAGAGGCTGCGCTCAAGTAGTAACGGCCAGGGGTGATCCAAAACAATCGGTACTCGCCTCGGTCATTGGTCGTCGCCATGCCCGACTGCTGAAACGCTTTTCTTCCGTCCGGATCGTATATGCTACGAAGAAGCGAAACCTCGATATTCACAAGCGGTTCACCACTCGAACCGGTGACACGGCCACTCAGCGTTCCACCTGGAACCAGCCGAAATACAACATCTTTCACGGCCTGACCCGCGGATAGGGTAACCTGCGTCGACACGCCGCTCGCTGCACCCGGCCGTATGTTGTACTCCTGCTGTGCATAACCTTCGGCAGACGCGCGCAAAAAATACGTACCTGGTTCCAGATTCCGAAACGAGAACCGGCCGTTGCCATCCGTTCTGGCTGACGGAATCTGTACAGGTTGAACCGGAAACCCATTCGGCCGGACGGCCGTCACCCGCCCGCCTTCCGCGACTGGGATAACTCCGCTGGCAACACCGCCCACAATGGCAGTGGGGACTTGAGCCCCGGCCGCCTGAGGTGGAGGAGTCGCCATTCTTATCGCGGTCACTTGAGCGCCGGAAATCGGCTTGTTCGCGATGGAGTTGAGCACGATGCCGTCAATCAAACCTGTACCCGCTTGCAGCAGGAGAAATACCGAGGTGGCAATCACTGTTACTGTCATGAATCACCTCTTGTAAGAGTATAGACACCGATTCCGCCGTTTTGGCCGAACCTATCGGGGCGTACTGAACGTCTTTCGACGAACGTGGCTACGTTTTCGAAAACTGACGCGGCAAACTTGGTGTTGAGATCAAGATCTTTCAACACAACATCCTTTCGAGTTGGAAATTCGTGTGTTGAATTTTGCAATCCACTAGCCAGGTGTGGTGCGCCTGGGATACCACAGCGGATTGCATGGAGGGACGTTGGTTTGCGGATGTCGTGGCCTCCCTTCGGTCATATCGTCGGCCCGGCTCTCGGAAGCTCTCGCAACAAGCACGAACTGACATCGCAGGCGGAGGAAAAAGCAAGTCGGGAACTGTCTTCGATGGCAATCATCGCCAATACCTAAATTTATATTTGATGCCCTCTCAAACCGACTCGCCTCCTTGCGCGGGGCCGGAATTTGCGCTTTGCGCGCTTTGTAGTCTCCGGTTCTTCGCTCAACACAAATATCGTTCAGCCTCTGGCCGACTCGAAAATCACGTTACCGCCAATATCGCAAAATTCGGGTGTCCTGATGCGATGCAACGCATCAACACACTTCATTTTTGTTTGCGTCCTTGCTGTTCCTGTCTTCGCGCAAACGCCGCACCGGAGGTGCATTGGCTCGAGGCGACGCCGGAAACCGCGGTTATGGTTACACTGGGCGGCGGCGAAGCCGGTTTTGGAATTACTTATCGTGTCGAGCGTCAGCGGAGACAAGCGCGGACCCGGCGGGCACGTTCCGGACAAAGCCGATTTTTGAGAGTTTCATATCAGTGTTTGGATGGCCGCTCCTGTGTGCGCTTCAGATCGCCATCCAGCGCTTCAAGCGCGCAGTCGAGGAGTGAGCGAATCGCCAGTACGCCTTCCTTCTGGGCGTTCACCAGATGTTCGGCGGTTTGCCGAGGAAACAGGCCAAGAAACTTATCGACGAACGTATTCCGCCACTCCCAGACCTGCTCACCCAAATACGTCTGTTTTTCCCGTACTTCTTCCATATCGTAATTGTAGCCGGAATTCTGGGGGCGGAGTCGCAAATGGCGAATCACTGTTCAGCCGCCGGCGGCTTTTGGTGTAGACCGCGGCAATGTTTCTGCCAGCGATACGATTTGAAACGAGGGTGAGGGTTGCAGGTCTCGACGAATCCTGAACCTTCACCTGGCCGCCTTCTCTTGAGGCTTCGCCCTATCGGGCTCACGCTTCGCGGGCGGCCGTCCTCTCCCAAAGGGAGAGGGTTAGATTTTTCCTTCCAAGGGCGACGATGCCGTCGCGTAAAGTTTGCTCAGAATTCTACCGGCTTGGTAGGCGAGGCGTCCGGCCTTGACGGCGTGATTCATGGCCTCGGCCATCGCGCCGGGATCTTTGGCGCCGGCGATTGCGGAGTTCATGAGCACGCCATCGGCGCCGAGTTCCATCGCGATGGTTGCGTCCGACGCCGTTCCCACTCCGGCGTCGACGATGAGCGGCACTTCGGTGATCATTTCTCTCAGAATTCGAATGTTGGCGATATTTTGGATTCCCATTCCGGACCCGATCGGCGCACCCAGGGGCATGATTGCCGCGGCGCCCGCTTCGATCAATTTGCGCGCGACCACGAGATCGTCATTCGT
>QHXC01000571.1 GCA_003222815.1 Acidobacteriota bacterium
CTGACTGCGTTTTAGAGTGGCTTCGGATCGGGTTCTCGCGGCCGCCGCTGCCGACACGCTCGCGCGACGAAGCCCGAAATCGAACGGTTCCCATGTAACCAAAGTCCCGACAGCGCTGCCCCAGACCGTTCCAAAATTGTTTGTCCCCAGCACAGGACCGGAAATGGCGGGAATCACGCCTTGTGGAAACAACAGGCCGAACGTATTGTTTCGTGTTGCGCGGTTGAACTGCGCAAGAGAATCGATCCGTGGGAGATAGGCTGTTCGCGCGAGATCGATTCCGGCAGCCGCCGCTTTCACCTGTTCTTGTGAAACGGATACGGCCGGATAATTCCTCAAAGCACTGTCCACCGCCTGCCCAATACTCATCGGTGTCGCCGGCGCCTGCTGTGCTTGTCCTATCAAATTCGTGAATAACATCAGTCCTACTGCCACTGTGACACTAAATCCGCACCTTCTTCTCTGCTGCTGCATGTTAGGTGTCCTGCCTCTTGGCTAGAGTTAGCGTCAACCACGGAGCGAAGCGTACATCTTCTTTGCTTCTTCCAGGCGACGGTTGCATTCATCCCAATTGATGTTCTGCATGAATGCATCAATGTACATTGCGGCATTCGACCCGTAGTCCATGTGATACGCGTGCTCGAACATGTCGTTCACGAGGATTGGCCGGCCAAACGCGACGTTGTCTGTGTGGTCAAACGCAATGTAATTGTGAAGTTTGCCGTCACGGAGGTTGAAGTTCAAAATGGCCCATCCACTGCCGCCTCCCAGAGCTATTGATGTTGCTCGAAAACCTTGTTCCCACTTATCAAACCCACCGAAGTCAGTCGCGATTGCCTGCTGGACTCCGCCAGACGCTTTGCCGTCGCCGCCAAGATTGCCGAAATATTCCTCGTGAAGGATAGCGGAATTCGTTGCAATCAATTCTTCCATCTTCAGCCCCTTGACCTGGAATCCTGGTGCATTGTTTGGCAGGCCCGCCAGCATCTGCTGAATTTGTCCGATCCGGCGCGCGGCGCCAGCGTAGTTGTTGTCGTGATGCGAAACGATCAGCTTTTCGGACAGGCCCTTCAGTTTTTTCGGATCGAAAGGAAGGGGCTTGATCGGCCAGCCTCCCGCTGCGGGCGCCTGAGCTTGTAGTTCAGGTCGGAGTATTGAAGCGGCCGTTGCAACAAATGCCGTTTTAAGAAGTGTGCGTCGATTCATGCATTGATCTCCTTGTTGGTTAATTTGCGACAGTAGGCAAACAGTGCATCGTACATTGGGAATTGCTTCACGAGCCGGTCTTCGTCAGACAGTCCCATAGCCTGGCACCCATCCGCAATGGCACGGAGGCCGAGGCCTTCGGGCGCGACATGTTCCTGCCCCCTGATATCAGCGGCTCGCACAATCAATGCGAGTGAACTGAGGCCTGTCTGATCGAGGTTATAGTCGTCAATGATCGCTTCAAAGGTGCAGCGATCGCCGCGATGGTTCAGCTTCACTGTCGAAAGCCGAGGGGCATCGAAGGGGATAGCGCCTTCACGCGCAGCAACATCGAGTAACTGAACTTCTTCCACGAAGAGGAATTCTGGGTCAGGATCGATGAAGCGCTGTATGAGCCAAGGGCATGCGACGCGGTCTACTTTGATGTTCTTGCGCGTGATCCATTTCATGATTTCTTCTCCAGGGGAAGCTCAACGCGAAACACGGCGCCAGTGCCATCGCCGCTCTTTACCGTCACACTGCCGTTGTAAGCGGTGCAAATCGATTTCACGATAGCTAAACCGAGCCCAGTACCGCCGAGCTGCCGCGATCGTGCCTTGTCCACTCGAAAGAACCGGTCGAAGATTTGAGAGGTCGCGTCCTTAGGAATACCAATCCCTGTATCCGCGACTTCGAGGACGACCCTTCCATCCTGTGGGAAGGTTGAAACCGAAACCGATCCGCCAGATGGCGTGTACTTGATGGCGTTGTCAACGAGATTAACGACAATTTGCTTGAGGCGCAGCGGATCGCCCTCGATGTCCACCGGTTTCGTGCTTTCAAATCGTAATTGGAGATTCTTCTCTTCAGCCAAAAGTCGCATTTGATCCACGGTTGTTCGCGTCATGTCCGCGAAATCAAAGCGGGTACGTTCCACCAGTGTCTCGCCGGCTTCCAATCGCGACATTTCTAATAGCTGTTCCACAATCCTGGAAAGCCGCTCGGTTTCTTCGAGCGCACTGCCGATGGTCTCGCGCAGCTCCGCAGTAAGCCCTGGCGCCTGAAGTGCGTTTTCCAGTTCGCCGCGGATAATGGCCAGCGGAGTCCTGATTTCATGCGCGGCATCAGCCGAAAACCGGCTGATGTGGTGGAATGCGTCTTCAAGTCTTTCCATCATACGGTTGAGTGAAACCGCCATTCGCTCGATTTCATCGCCGGTGGGGACGACCGGAACACGTTCGTTTAGGTTTCTCGACGTAATCCGCTCAGCCGTCGTGGCGATCTCATTCATCGGATGTAATGCATTGCGCATCAATAGATATCCCCCGCCAATTGCGGCGCCCATAATTAGCGGCAATGCAACGGCCAGCGAGATCAAAAGCTCGCGAAGCACGTGTTCGACCTGCTCGTACGGCGCGCCGGTCTCAATCAAGTACTTATTTCCGGCGCGATCTGGAAATAGAAGGCTGAATATCAAAAGCTCCCTACCGGCGGGTAGATGTTCTTCGCGTAAGGACTGTGACACATCAAATTGTTTAGGGCCAATCTGCTTTGGGTCAAATGTGCCGCTCTCCGGCGTGCCTGACCAATAGAGAACACTTCCATCTCTTTGCCGCGTGACACGAACAAAACGACCCGTAACGGTCGGCGCGAAGTGCTCCTCGATTTCTGCGGCAACGTAACCAGGAGGAGACTGATCGATATCTCGTATCCAACTTTCGCCTATCGTCTGCGCGTCTTTCGCAAGCGTGTCACTGAGATTTCTTTCTAAGAATCTTTCGAGTGTGAAGTAGATGACTCCGCCAAATAGGATCAGCAGGAGAGCGAGCAGACCGGCGTACCATACGGTCAACCGGAATCGAATGGATCGTGTATT
>QHXC01000550.1 GCA_003222815.1 Acidobacteriota bacterium
GATCTTGGCTCCATTAGCGGCATGGTTTCCGACTCAAACCATGCAGTCGTTCCCGGCGCTCCGATTCAGGTGAAAAGCGTGCAGACCGGGGCCACTTACAAGGCGACGAGTTCGTCGACAGGCAACTACACGCTTGGGCCATTGCCGGCGGGAACCTATGACCTGTTCATCGTGATGCCGGGTTTCATCACTTATCGGAAACCGGGCATCGTGATCCAGGGGAGACAAAAACTGCGCCTTGACATTCCGCTCGCGGAAGCCCAGCTGAATACCTTGGGCGATGGACGTGAATTTTATACGGACATCCGCGGCGTGCATTCGGTGCCGTCCGGCCCAGCGCCCCGCACCCCAGACGGCAAACCAGACTTTACGGGAGTTTGGCATGCCGTGAGGGATGCCGATCCGGACGCGGAGATCTCCGCCGAGAAGCCTCCCGCGTTGCCTTGGGCAGCAGCTATTGCCAAAGAGCGGACAGAGGGTAATGGCAAGGATTCGCCGGGGGTGCGTTGCCTGCCCAACAACGTGCAACCCATGTCGGCCACCTGGGTGAACAAGTTGGTGCAGACCCCTGTGCTGCTGCTGATTTTCAGCGAGGGTAACACCCCTCCCTTCCGCCAGATTTTTTTGGACCGGGGTCATCCTGCAGACCTGGACCCGACATGGCTCGGTCACTCCACCGGCAAGTGGGAGGGCGACACGCTGGTTGTGGATACGTTCGGTTTTAATGATAAGGCTTGGATTGCGCCGGGCAACTTTCCCCACACCGAAAAGCTGCGTATGATCACACGGATCCGCCGGCCGGACTTAGGACATCTGGAATTGGAAATTACCTACGAAGATCCGGGAACGTTTACGAAGCCCTGGAAAGTCAGGCAAGTGGCCGATCTCGCTCCGGGCGAGGAGATTTGGGAATACATTTGTAACGAGAACAACCAGGATGCGGAACATATGGTCGGTAAGTAGCCAGGTTCTTTTGGAAAAAAGCCATACTCAACAATTCCCGCAGTTAACTAGAACGTGGAGGTCAACGATGAGAAGAGTTGCGATGGGTTTCTTGCTCGCCGGCTTGGGTCTGAGCGCGTTGGCCTGGTCGGCGTTTGCGCACCATGCCTTTGCGGGACAGTATGACAAGGACAATCCGATACAGCTCACCGGAATCGTCACGAAGATAGAGTGGATGAACCCTCATGCCCGTTTCTATATAGACGTGAAGGATGAAAGCGGCAACGTGACGAATTGGAATATCGAACTCGGCCCTCCGTTGGTTCTGCGGCGGGCAGGGTGGAAGCAGGATTCCTTGAAAGCGGGCGATCAGGTCACGGTCGCCGGCTATCGCGCCAAGGATGGATCGAAAATGGCCAATGGCACGAAAGTGACGCTGCCTGATGGCCGGCAAGTGTTTGCCGGATCCACCGCGGACGGAGGTCCAAGACCGTAACCGGAGTCTCTCCGATTTGAGGTGCTCCCACTTCAGGTAAAACCAAGACTTAACTGCTCGATGTATTTTTTTGCGGACCACACCGGCTATCGGGCCCGCGTCGAGTTCGTTTTGTCGACGACTACGCTGCCCGCTTTCATCACCCAACGCACCTTGGTGATCGCGACCTCGATATCGGCGAGCGGATCGCCATCGACCGCGACGATATCGGCGATATAGCCGGGTGAGACCGAGCCCAAGCTTTTGTCCATGCCCAGCATCTCCGCAGGCAGCACAGTTGCCGATTGCAGCGCCTGTTCATTGGACATGCCGAGCTTCACGAACCAGCGCAGCTCCTCCATGTTCAGTCCGTAGGCGGTGTAGACGGCATCCGAGCCGACGAGCAGCCGCGCACCGGCTTTGTACGCCTTCTGCGCCGTTATGAGATTACGTTCGATGTAATCGCGCAGATTCTGTTTCGCTTGCGAGGAGAATTTGTAAGCGTCGTCGGCGCGATCGACGTAGTGCTGATTGTGATTGATGGTTGGAACGTACCAGATTCGCTTGCGTACCAGCTCCGCGATTGTGGCGTCGTCCATGTCAGTCGCGTGTTCGAGCGTATCAGTGCCCGCACGGATGGCGTCGCGCGCACCGTCGGGCCCGTAGGAGTGGATCGCGACCTTGTGGCCCAACGCGTGCGCCGTGTCGACGATCGCCTTGATCTCTTCGAAAGAGAGGGTCTGATCGCCGGTAACGTCGTCCCCGCCTCCCGTGGAGCCGAAGACCTTCACCCAATCTGCGCCGGCATCGAGCACGGCCTTTGCCTCTTTGGCCGCTTGCGCCGGAGTATCCGTGACACCGGGCCGTCGTATGACGTTGTTCCGGAGGCCCGGGCCCGATACGAACATCCGCGGGCCCACCATGGCGCCCATGTTGATGAGATCCCGCATAGCGGTATCGGCGCCGTCGAATGCGTTCAGATCGCGCACGGTGGTCACGCCCGCTTCCAGCGTCTTCCTCGCGCTTGCCTGCGCCAGAAACACGGTCACCGCGACGTGCCGCGGCGGCTGACGCCGCGGATTGGTACCGGACGCCGGGTCCCAGTAGTACGTCAGGTGCGTGTGCACATCGATCATACCTGGCATACCGGTGTAGTTGCTAAGATCGATGATTTCCGCTCCCGCCGGAATGGGTGCATTCGCAGCGACGCTTTGAATCTTGTCGTTTTCGACGATGATGACGGCGTTCGCGATTGTGCTGTGTCCGTCCCACAGCTTTCCAAACTTGATGGCCTTAGTTGCCGCTTCGGCGTTCTCGCCGAAGGCAAGCAAAGTTGCGAGGACGGCTAATCGCAGTCGAAACATGGCGATCCTTTGGCTCGCAAAGCGCCACAAAAATATCACAGCTGCGCCGGATTTGGCTATGATGTGTGCCGACTTCGCGGTCTTCACTACGATTACCAATTGCACCGGATTGCCGTGTGAAGAATCCTTCGTTTTACGGTTGGGGTTTTATTTTTGCGGAGCACAGAGGAAAGCGGAGAGGGGGGGATTCGAACCCCCGGCACGGGTTTTGCCCATGCAACTGCTTAGCAGGCAGCCCTGTTCGGCCACTCCAGCACCTCTCCGGGTCGATAGAAGCCGCGCCCGTTTGGAAGCGCAGCCTTTTTATTATAGGAGAAGATCGCTCAATTCCGAAGCCGGAATGTCAGGAACGCGGGCTTTAAGCTCGTTTACCAGAGTTCGCCACGCTTTCGCTT
>QHXC01000551.1 GCA_003222815.1 Acidobacteriota bacterium
GGATTGTCGGCGTCGTCACTGCTGCGCAATTGCCGGGGGAGCAAACAATCCCGCTAAAGGCCGCAGTGCCCCACAGTTTCGAAACACCCAAGAATAATTCACCTTCGGTAACGGTCGCCTGGGCATGGCCGTTTATAGGCCAGGTCGCCAGGAGTCCCGCCGAAAGCGCCAAGCCGAACAAGTGCCCGCGCATGGTCACCACCTCTCCGTTCGCGACTCGGGCACTCTAGGTTTTTCGACAGACGCCGAAGCCGCGGAAGCATATTTCTCTCGTTTGCAGAAAACGAATTAGAATCCTGAGGTACGCGCGATGCAGAAGATCTCAGGATCTTCGCCGCCTGACCGCGGCTAGCGCCGCGATGGAAATTTCAGCCGATGAATCCAGCCTAGGATGGTTGGCCTGTCCGTCAAGACCTTGTCGCGACGTGACGCGGTAAAGCGCGTTGTGGCGTACTTCGGGCTGAATGCCGGTTCCTGCCGGTGGAGTGGGGAGACTGGCCAAAGCCAATCCAGGAGGCCGGCGAAGCTGGTGTACCAGCTACGGCTGGCCGGTGGGCCCGACGCTAAAAACGAAGCCGCGGCCAGACGTGCCGGGAGGGTTCAGGAGTGGACACGAGATCGCAGGGCGACATCCCGAAAGACGATCTTTTGGTTAGCTGGAAAGATATTGCCGCTTATCTGAAATGCAGCGTCCGCAAGGCCCAGCGCCTTGAACAACGAGAACTTCCCGTGAACCGGATTCCGGGGACGAAGTCTGTGTGGGCATTGAAGCCGGAGATCGATCGGTGGCTGGCATTGCAGGCGGAAAAGGCGAAACGCGACCAAGGCCAATGCGCCGGCGTGGGACCCTCACCCGTTGGTGGACTTACACGATTGTCATTTTTCCCCGGACGGCTGTGGGTGCTCGGAATATTGCTCGCGCTCACCATCGCACCGGCGATCGCGTCCTTGTACGGGCTGACAATCGTGTTCTTTCTTGCGACGGCAGCATTTTTGGTTCTGATCTACCCGTCGCTACCCGATACGGGTTATACCCGTGGAGTTGTTGGATTGTCAACATGATGACCCTGCGGCCCGCGCTCGCCTATCCCTTCGTAACCGGCCTTCGCTTCATACCAATTCCAGTCTTGATTTCCATTTTGTGGGTGGTGCTCACTTTCCGTGGAAATACGGGTTTTGCCCAGAACCCGGGTCTCCGCGCGGCGTATCTGTTCCTTGGCGTCCTGTTTTTATTCGTGGCGGCGATTGCTGGTCTGAGTGCTTCGGGAGCGCACCGCATATGGCAAGCCGGACTGTCTATCCGCTGGACGCTTCTGGCGGGGGAATCCTTTGTCTTTGGCGTGAACCTTGCTTTGTTCGTGCTCGGCTATCGTTTTTTCAATACGACCTCAATTAAGGGCTATCCGCAACTCTTGTCATGCTACGGGACAGGCTACCTGCTGATCGCGTTGACGGCGGCCATCGTCGATCGGCATTGGAATGAGATTAACAAGTATCATCTCGATACGCGGCGGCCCCACGCGTATCGCGTGCAGAATATCAACGCGGCAAATGACTTTCGGGACTGGTTGCAAGACCACTCCGCGGAGGCGGGGCCAGATCTCATGAGCCTGTCCAACGATCCGGAATTCCTCGACGCGTTACGAACTCAAGAGTTTTACAAGCAGGACTTTGATGAAGCATTGCAGGTGTCTCGCAAAGCTGTAATATTCGGGTACAAAAGTGGCCGTGACTTACGAGACAAACGACCGGTCTTTGTGCGGATTCGGTTTCCCGCCGCCCTCGCGGCTATACTTCGCTTCGAATTGGTGGGTGCAGTGACCGAGTCTGGCTTTCGACCATGAGTGCTCTGCGGCCCTTCCGGGCCAGGACTCTATCCAGATGCAATGATGGATCATTTCGAAATCCTGAACATGAGGCTCGGATCATTGCCGCGTCGGCAATGGATCGCGAGCGCAGAAACAACACGGACACTAGCGTTCAACTTGGGGTCGCCACCAGAGCCTAGCGATTCAGAACGACGATAGGACGAACGTGACCAGCTGTTGGCTCAGCCGACTCACCGATTCAAAGAGACGTGAGAAGCCGGCAATCCAAGTGACCCAAAGCACCAGTCCCATGATCACCGACGCTCCGGGGACGCCCACATACTTGGTCAGGACCATGCCCGTGAGTGCTGTGAAACCGGCTATGAGTGCCCAGAAGAGGATTGCGTCCATAAGATGATTTTAGCGACGGTTTCGGAGATCCCGATGCATTCGCAAATCCAGCCAACCAGAGTCTCCCTGAGGAGGCGGGAGGTCGAGAACCAGCCTCCCATCAAACATACGCCTAGAGACGACGACGCCCATACTCTCAAAAGTGCCTGAAAGTGCCATACCGGCTGTGCGGACGCGAATCGCAGCGAGGCGCAAGCTATCGGTCGCGCGGGTGAGTGTGGCGTCGTCGAAGAGAAGCGCGTTCAACTTCGTTTCGATGCGGGCGAGTTGTTCAGTGAGCCGCACAATGTCGTTCGCATCATTACCGGATGGCCATTATGAAGAAGCGCAGGCGTCAAAGCCAAAACCCACTCAGGACCAAATCGATCGATTGGTCACCGCGCAAGCTGACGAGCATTCGGCTTGGGAAAAAGCTATAGTGGTGAGGCGACCGAAGTCCACGTCGTTATCAATTCCCGCGGACCTCGCGGCTCGAGCAGCGTTTCTGGCGAAACTTCACCGCGAGAGTCGGCTGGATAAATGGGTCGAAAGGATCGTGAGGGAACGTGTGGAGATCGAAGAGTCGGCATTCACCGCGGCCAAAAAGACTCTCGCGTCATAAAGGCGGCCCAACACGCGGTTGGAGCGGGCCGCTGAAAAACGCGGCCGCTCAACCGCAGGCCGTTAGGCGGACGGGAACAAACATGACCAAGCTTCTCCTTGCCATTCTCGTCGCGTTCATGCCCTTTGCCGGCAATGCCCAAGCCGAATCGGGCCCCAGTCAGCTACCATGCCGTGATCCGACCTCTGTTCTTCGCGAAGCGGTCTTCACGCTTGACATTGGCACAGCTCATTTACATGACGGCAAGGATTGCTTGGCGGAGCCCGGCTTCTCTTGCGATTGGTCGGTCACGCTTCGGAGAACCGAGGAATGGGGAGTGCATCAGCGTTTTCTTCTTGTGGAGATCGATGCCGACCACGTCTCTGGTACGGGACAGTGGGAATCGGTCTTCGTGTACAGATGTCAAGGTGACATGTATGTGTCGGTGTTTTCGAACCGATTTTTGTACGGTGCAAAGGTGCAACTAGGAGCGAACTCTGACTTCTGGCTCACTACCGGCGTATGGCGACGAAACGACCCCACTTGTTGTCCTTCGGTTGAACAGCGACGACACTACGTATGGAACAACGGGCAGCGGCGGTTTGTCGCGGCGGAATCAAGCGAGAAGCCGCTGAACGTACGCAAGTAGCAGCGTTTCCCGAGTCAGGTCGATTGCCGGGTCTACGACAAACAGTTTACTCGCGCAGCTTGCGGCTGAACATTGAGCCGTTGGGCGGTCGTCGCCGACAAGATCCAAAGGAACCATGGATGGACAAACAGCGATTTGTCTTGTTTTCGCCAGTTTTAGTGATGGTCGTTGGCACATTTACGATTCGACTGGCAGAACGATTTCTTGGTGTGTGGGCGTGGGTGCCCTGGGTCGTGGTCTACTGGGCGTTGATATGCGTTGTTGTGTTTTGGGGGATTGGGAAGGCAGCAGTCGCGCGATGGATGCGACCAACCCAGGGCAAGTGGTTATGGTCGGCGACGGCATTCGTACTTGTACTACCGACCATACCTATGTTCCTGAGCTCCTGGCAATTGCTGAAGCCAGTTTACGTGTGGTTCCCGTGGCTCATTTTCGGATTAGTCAATCCCGTGCTTGAAGAGTGGTACTGGAGGGGATCACTATTGGATGCGACGCGCACTTGGTCAAGCTGGATCACAATTCCTGGGACGAGCGTCCTGTTCTCGTTGGACCATCTCTGGAGCAAGGGAGTCACGTCTGTCGCCGAACGAAATCCCGTCTTCCTTATTTATGCTTTCGTATTTG
>QHXC01000552.1 GCA_003222815.1 Acidobacteriota bacterium
CAAGCCACATTGCCTTTTGAAAAAGCAATATGGTTTGGAGCCCATGTCATGCTGCAATTTCAAAAAGCAACATGACTTTAAGCCAAAGCAATGTGTCGCCGGAGCGGGTAGCGCTACCTCATTGATGGAGAGCGACTTCCACGCGACAAAACAAATTAACTTCGCAGCAAATCAATGTTGCAATTTCAAGAAGCAAGGTTGCTCTGCGATAAACCAATGTGTCACCGTGACGGATCGAATTGTCTTCACCACAGAGAAGAGTGTCGGCGTGACCCGGATAACAAGAGCCGTCAGGAAACTAAGTGTATCGGTTGCGAAGAAAAGCATCAATGACGCGCTGCCAGCTATCTCTGAGACGGAATTGACACTTCTCGGTTCAATGTTTGTTCGCCCCGAGCCCAATCTATCTTGGCGCCAGACCGAAGTCGGCGCAGGATGCCAGAGCTCCCTGCCGTAGGTTTGCGAAAGAGACATGGCGAGACAGCTTGTTCACGCATTTATGCGTTCACTTGCGTTCCGATGCCACGGTCTCTCGCTTTACGGTAAGCGAGATTTGCGGCGATGAGATCCTCAAGCGCCATTCCAAGCGACTTGAATAATGTAAGCTCGTCCGCATCTGGCGGCGGTTTTACGCCTGAGACGAGTTCGTCAACCGTTGCATAGATGTGGCTGGGTTGGATTGACCCTTCCTCGATCGGCATGACGATTTCGCCGGCCTCCTTCAAAGCACCTTCGTGAGAGTCCACGATGACGGCCGCTTTGGAAACGATATCGGAACCAACTTCACGGGCAGCGGGTCTGTACGCACCCACAGCGTTGATGTGCGCGTTTGATCGAATATCTTTCAATTCGAAGAGCGGCTGCGCACTGGTCGTGCATGTGCAAATGATTTCGGCGCGTTTCAACTCTGTCATCACTGCTTTCCTCGACGGTTTTCGGAGTTGACGCTCCACGCGCTCAGCAAACTTTTCGCCGGCTTCTCGAGTTCGCGAGAACACAAGAACTTCGCCGATTGTAAAGAGTCTCACAAAAACTTCGACGTGAGACCACGCCTGGAGACCCGTCCCGAACACAGCAAGAGCTTGGCCGCCAGACTTTCCGATCAGATCAGTCACCAATGCAGAAGTCACTGCGGTCCGGACGCCTGTCAGGTATTCGGCATCCATGAGGCTCAAAATTTCACCTGTTTCCGCACTGACATAGAGATATTTGGAATGGATCAGAGGCAGGTTCCTTTGGGGGTTGGAGTTCATTACGGTAACCAGTTTGATGCCCGCGGCTCCAAGTGCCTCGCAATAGGACGGCATGACGAGTGAGAAACCATCATGGCCCTGCATATCAATTGCTGTCCGCAGCGGCACCTGCCATTGACCTTTGGAGAGCATTCGAAAACCGCCGGCTAAAGCGCCGAATAGCTCTGTGATGTCGAGGACTCTCCGGACATCCTCGCGCGAGAGTATCAGCATACAAACCACCTCCTCCTAACTTAAGCCTTCCTGTTCTCGCCAGGCAAATCCGATTAGGAGGGCCGTCCCGATTTGTGGGTACTTCCGCTGAACGGGGTAACGTCAGGTGCGGGAGCCATCGAGTCCCGCAAGGCTTTTCATGAATCCGACCGGGGATCTGACCAATGCTCAATTCCCAATGCTCAATTCTCATCCGAAGTGGATGTCGGATTGCCAAATGTTCCACAGACAAGATTCCATCGGCTTCAATTAAAACGGCTCGCACACGTGGCCGCTTCTCCTTTCGGATGAGAATTGAGCATTGGGAATTGAACATTGGTCAGATCCTCCCGAGCCCGCATTCTGCCAAGTTATTTTTGCGCGAGCCTTTAGTTATCGCCCGGTCAAAGGAAGCTTCTTCATGCCGGCTTCGACGGGCTCACACGCGACGTGTAAGAAATCCCGGACATAAACGTTATTTCTCGAGAGGCGTACTTATGCGTGTGAAATTTCGATCTCTGGCGCGGGATCCCGCCATTGCCAAATTGCGGTTCTGGCTTCGCTGCTGGGTTCCGGGCACTGTTCGCCTTCTGCGGTTTCTACGTAGCTAAGGCAGACGCGATGCTGTTCAACCGCGGCTCGCAAGTTGTTCTCGCGCGGGACGGCGACCGCACCATCCTTACGATGGCGAACGACTTCAAAGGCGACCCGAAGGAGTTCGCCGTCGTCATTCCTGTGCCTACCGTGATCCGGCGGGATCAGATCCGGGTGGCCGACCGCGCCCTGATGGGGCACATCGATGCGTATTCGGCGCCCCGGTTGGTGGAATATTTCGATGACAACCCGTGCCGGCCAATCCTCCTCGACAAGTTAGAGTTAAGCGCCACTGCGCGTGGCGGCGCCGCTCAAGAGCAACGAGGCGCGCAGGCTCGGAGCCTTGGCGTGACGATTGAGGCGCAATACACCGTCGGCGAGTACGACATTCTCATCTTGTCTGCGCGAGAAAGCACGGGGCTTGAAACCTGGCTTCGCCAAAGCAACTACCGTATCCCGCCGGGCGCTTCGAGCGTGTTGACGAATTACATCCGTCAAAACATGAAATTCTTCGTCGCAAGAGTGAACCTCGCTGAACAATCGAAGCTCGGCTACTCTGTCCTGCGGCCGATTCAGGTGGAATACGAGTCGCCGAAGTTCATGCTCCCTATCCGGCTAGGCACCGTGAATGCCGATGGCCCGCAGGAACTCTTCGTCTATGCCTTATCGCGCCGAGGCC
>QHXC01000553.1 GCA_003222815.1 Acidobacteriota bacterium
CTGCCCGGCATTTTTTGGCCGATCACTAATCAAATTCCTTGCATTAAACCCCGCGATCATTTCTTCTTTCTAACATACCATGCTCAATCACAAACAAATTGTCGTCGTTATGCCTGCCTACAACGCGGCCAAGACACTGGAAGCGACGGTGGGTCAACTGCCCGATTCGGTAGACACCAAGATACTGGTCGACGATTGCAGCGCGGATGACACTGTCGAAATCGCCCACCGTCTGGGATTGAAGACATTTCTGCACGATCGCAACTACGGATACGGCCGCAATCAGAAGACCTGTTATCGTGAAGCGCTCGATTCCGGCGCCGACATTGTCATAATGGTTCACCCCGATTATCAGTACAACCCTTTGATAGTGACGGCGATCGCCAGCATGATCGCCTACGGCGTGTACGATGTCGTGCTCGGATCCCGGATTGTCGGCGGAGGAGCCCTGAAGGGAGGTATGCCGCTTTATAAGTACGCCGCTAATCGAATCCTGACGGTTTTTCAGAATCTGCTCTTGCGCAGCAAATTGTCGGAGTTTCACACTGGCTTCCGTGGGTTCAGTCGAGACATGCTGCTGTCACTACCCTTGCTTGAGAACTCGGACGACTTCCTCTTCGATAACCAGATGCTGGCACAGGCGATCTTCTTCGGCTTTTCCATCGGCGAAGTTTCTTGTCCGACAAAATATTTCAAAGAAGCCTCGTCCATCAGCTTCAGACGGAGTGTCCGATACGGACTAGGGGTTGTCTGGACTTCCATTCAATTTGTCCTGCAAAAGATGGGCCTGGTGCGCTTCCCTATCTTCGAAGCAGAAGGCCGGAAACTTCAGCGAAAGAGCGCTGACCATCTTGCTGCCTGATGTACTCAAAAACACAGTGAGTTCACGCTGCAGGCCATACCTGTTTCTACTCCTGCTGACCGTGGCGGCGTTGTTTGTTCACGGCTATCATCCCGCGGCCGAAGACGCTGAGATCTACATTCCCGGAATCAAGAAACTTCTCTACCCCGCACTATACCCCTTCGGTACAGAATTCTTCCTCAACCACGCCCGTCTCACGCTATTCGATGAGCTCATCGCCGCGTCAGTGCGTTTGTCTCACCTATCGTTTGATCTGACGATTTTCCTGTGGTGTTGGTGGCTGCGCTACTGACCTTGCCCGTCGCCGGCACTTCGCTCTACATCGCGGACCAGTATCTTACTTCGAGATCCATTGCCACTTTTGCTCTGCTATTTGCAGTTTGGAATGCGTGGAAGGAACGCCATGCCGCCTGGATTGCATGGAGTGTTGCTGCACTCTGCATTCACCCGTTGATGGGGGTTTTCGGAATATCCTACGCGCTGCTCCTCCTCTTGATGAAGAGGCGTGAGTCTACCGTTGCGAAGATGCTTCCTTCATTCCCACTCGCAATTCCACTCACAGGTTTGATGACAGTTTCATCGGACGCGTATCGAGTAGCCGTTCGCACGCGATCCTATTTCTTCATCCTTCAATGGCAATGGTATGAGTGGGCCGGTATCTTTGCACCGCTGGTTTTGCTGTGGCTGTTCAGCAGGATCTCCCGAAAAAATAAATTGCCGGCTTCGGACATCATAAGTCGATCATTGATTGTCTATGGTCTCTTCTACTTTGTGGCCGCGTTGGTGCTGACGATTCCCGAACGCTTTCAGACGTTGGCGCGGTTTCAGCCGATGCGCAGTCTGCATCTGCTGTATATCCTCCTGTTTCTGCTGGGTGGCGGCCTCTTGGGAAAGTGCGTTTTGAAGCGCTACGCGTGGCGCTGGATCGTCTTGTTCTTGCCTGTTTGTGGCGTGATGTATTTTGTTCAGCGTCAACTGTTCCCCACAAGCCCCCACATCGAGTGGCCGGGAGTAGCGCAGGCGAATGACTGGCTCCAGGCATTCGACTGGATCCGACGGAATACTCCAATCGATGCCCTCTTTGCGATAAACCCCAACTACATGGAGATGGATGACCAACATGGGTTTCGTGCGATGGCTGAACGCAGCCGGTTGGCTGACGCGATAAAGGATTCAGGCGCAGTCACAATGTTTCCCGACCTGCCATCTGCGGAACACTGGTTGGAACAGACCAGGGCTCAGCGCGGCTGGGAGCATTTTCAGAAGGCAGACTTTCTTCGGCTCAATCAAATATATGGAGTCAGTTGGATTGTGATTGAGCGTTCCGCTGCCATCACTCTGGATTGTCCCTATAAGAACCCAACGCTTCGCGTTTGTCGCGTAAATTGACCGTCTGCGCAGCAGGGACGCCCGTTTCGCCCCCGCTTTGCCGGAACAAATCCTATTTCGCGAGGGAAGCGCTGAGGGTCTTCTCGATTTCGATGTTGTTCTTCTTCAGCGTCATGCCCATCGCGCGATCCATGTCGACCAGAGCTTTCGCGTAGTTCACCAGCGCCTGGATTTGGTTTGTTTGAGCCTGGGCCACATTCCGCTGCTCTTCGAGAACAAATCGAATAGTTGAAGCTCCGAGATCGAACTTCTTCTGTTCCGCTTCCAGCCGCCGTTCCGCCAGTTCTCTGGCTTTCTCGGCCGTTTCGATTCGAGCCTTATTCATGTCCACTTGCGTCAGAGCGTTTCGAACTTCAAGAGCAATCTGCTGGGCCTGTGCCGTGACGCGGTTCTCGGCGATGCGTTTGTCCGTCGTGGCTCGTGCGTTGTCGCCCTGAGCGGCTCGATTGCGGAGGGGAATCTGGACCGAGAGGCCCACGGAGTACCCCGTGAAGTCATAGCCAAAAAGCTGGGAGAATGTGTCGCCGAGACCGCCTCTCGTCACTGAAACGATCGGCGCGGTGGGTCCAAAGCCGGCACGCAGCGTTTCCGTACCACCAACACCATTTTGCGTATAAGAACCGATCAGATCCACGCTGGGAAGTAACTGGTTCTTCGTATACTCAAGATCGATATTCTTGTTTTCCAAATCCAGCTGAAGTTGTCTCATCTCAGGCCTGTTTTCGAGAGCGACCTTGATGGCTTGCTCGACGGGCAGAACGTCCGATGGGTCTGGCCGGCGTGCTCCTTGCGTTGGATTCAGCTTGGCCAAAACCAGGCCGGGATCCCCCCGGGCAGTGATTAGCTTTTTGACCTGGTCTTCTGTCTGAGCCTGCGTGTACGTTGACACAACCAAGTCCTCGTTCCGGTTCGCAACCTCCGATTCCGCCTGAACGAGATCGATTGGGGCCATTGTTCCAATGTCAACCTGGATGCGATTGTCCGAAAGCGTCTTTTGAGCCAGATCCATCGACCGCTGCTTCACCTTAATATCCTCGGCCGTGAAAACCAGGTCCCAATACGTCCGCTGTCCCTGGGCCACCAGATCAATCAGCTGCCTTTCAAATTGACTTTCCGAGATCTTCTGGTTGTTCTGGGCGATCCGAATCGGGCGCGTGTTGTTGGAACGGCCGAAGTCGCGCATGAGGTGCTGATTGAACGAATACCGCAGTGTGCCGATCCACGAGGGATTGAATGTGTTGAAAGCACTATTGGATGAATTACGATTGACAACAAAATCGACGCCGACATTCGTACCCGCTGCCAGGGTTTGCGAAAAACCAACCGCATACGCCCCTCCCAGCGTGCTCAAGGCCGGCGCTCCCGTTAGCTGCGAAGTTGCGGGTGACGTGTTCCGGTTGATCGTTGCCTGCAGCCGCAGTGTCGGCTCAAAGGGGCGGTACAAGGTCTCAACCAGATACTCCGACGAACGCGGCGTCAGACGGTTCACCCCAACATCTAGATTGTTTTGAAGCATGAGACTGATGACGTCGCCAACCGAAAGTTGTATCTGGCCGCTCCGGATGAGGTCCGCCAAATCCTGTCCCGACAACGCCGACGGTGAGGCGGGCAGATTCACGTTCGCCGGACGGTAGCGGTTCAAAAACTGCTCCACGAAGTTCTGCTCTGCGTTAGCCGGCACCGCAAGCGGCATTGTCAAAAACAGGGCCATGAGAATTCTTGCACTCTTCATTTGTAGAACTCCTCAAGAACATGAGAGAGCGCGAGCTAAAGCGGGGCGCGGGCGCAACAACGTTTCGCTCATGCATGTAGTCGCAGGCTTTAGCCCGCGCCCGCTTTAGCCGGCACCCGATGGTTATTCGTAACGTAAGGCTTCGATAGGATCCAAGGCCGCCGCCTTATGAGCGGGATAGTAGCCGAAGAAAACTCCAATCACCGTAGCGAACGCAAACGAAATCAGGACGGAAAGGGCCGACACCAGCGTGGGCCATCCGAGCACTTTCGATACGATCGCCGGCCATACGAATGCCGATCTCTCGCGTTCTCTCGGTGACGGAGACGAGCATGATGTTCATGATGCCGATGCCTCCAACAACCAGCGAAATCGCCGCTATACTGCCGAGCAACAAAGTCATGATCGTGGTCAGCTGCTCAAACGTCTGCGCCGCGTCGGTCATGTTGCGCACCATGAAATCGTCCGGTTGGCCTTGCGGAATCTTGTGCCGCTGCCGGAGCAACCCGGCAATCTGAGTTTGCGTCACGCCTGATGCTTGTTGACTGACAGAGGAAATCATCGCCTGATTGATGGAAGGAATCTGCTGGCCGAGCAGTTTTCTCTGAACTGTCGTATACGGCATGACGGCGGTGTCGTCCTGATCCTGTCCAACCATGGACTGGCCTTTTGCGGCAAGGACGCCCACAACACGGAACGGCAGGTTGCGAACGCGAATGGTCTGACCAATAGGATCTATTCCGGGAAACAGTTTGTCGCTGACTGTCTTACCCAACACCACGACCCTGGACGCAGATCGGACATCGGCATCGGTGAAGAACTCGCCCTGCTCGATCTTCCATTCGCGGATTTGCGGAAATTTCTCATTCGAGCCTTGGATGCGGACAAACCAGTTCTGATTCCCAAAGAC
>QHXC01000554.1 GCA_003222815.1 Acidobacteriota bacterium
ATTGTGAGCGCACCGGCATGACGTGCTTCATCGAACCATGGAACCGCGGAGCGAACAAAAATCCGATGCCTATGTCCTTGATTGCCCGGCGAAGCCGATCGATCGGCATTTGGATGTCGATTCTGAGCGCTTCCATTACGTCGGCGCTTCCGCAACGGCCCGTCATGGACCGGTTGCCATGCTTCGCTACGCGTATCCCGGCCCCTGCGACGACGAACGCCGCCGCCGTCGAAATATTAAACGTACCTGATCGATCACCACCCGTCCCGCAGGTGTCGAGCACGGTCAGAACCTCGCCATCCCACAGTGGTTCCGCCTTTTCACGCATCACTCGAGCAAAGCCGATCAGTTCCGTCGCCGTCTCGCCTTTCATCCGCAAGGCGGTGAGGAATCCGGCGATTTGAGCATCCGTTGCCTGCCCGGCCATGATTTCTTCCATGGAGGCCCGGGCTTCCTGCTCGGTTAGATTCTCTCGCTCTGCGAGCTTTTGAATGGCTTCGCTAATCATTTTTTTGATGTGGGACTAGGTTCTTAGAAAATTCTTGAGTAGGTCCTTCCCCACGGCGGTCATTATCGATTCCGGATGGAACTGAATGCCCTCGGCCGGAAAATCGCGATGCCGCAGACCCATGACAACTCCATCCTTCGTCTTAGCGCTAATCTCCAGGCAATCCGGAATGTCCGATACCATGAGCGAGTGATACCGCGTTGCGGGAAAGCCTTGAGGCAAACCGCCGAAGAGCGTCTTTCCGTCGTGAAAGATCTGGCTGACTTTGCCGTGCATCAATGTGGGGGCGCGGACAACCTTGCCACCAAACACCTCACCAATCGCCTGGTGGCCGAGGCAAACACCAAGTATCGGGATGGATTTGTGAAAGTATTGTACGACCTTCTCCGAGATGCCCGCATCATGAGGTGTGCCTGGACCCGGCGAAATCACAATACGTGACGGTTTCAGCCTCTCGATCTCTTCGACAGTGACCTTGTTGTTACGAAACACCCGAAGGTCTTCCCCCAGTTCGCCAAGGTACTGCACAAGGTTGTAGGTGAAAGAGTCGTAGTTATCAATGACGAGAATCATTCGAACCCATTCTGGGCGAGGTTAATCGCCCTAATCAGAGCCCGCGACTTATTAACGGTTTCGAGGTACTCATTTTCCGGAACGGAATCCGCAACGATGCCCCCGCCTGCTTGAATGTAGCCCTTGTTCCCGCGCACAACGAGCGTTCGAATGGCAATGCACGAATCGAGATTGTTGCTGAAGTCAACATACATGACCGCGCCGGCATAAACACAGCGCTTTGTCGGCTCCAGTTCATCGATAATTTCCATCGCGCGGACTTTCGGAGCACCTGACACGGTTCCCGCCGGAAAGCACGCCATGAGGGTGTCCCAACGGTCCACGTCATCGCGCAACTCGCCCTTCAGGGAAGAGACCAGGTGCATCACATGCGAGTAGCGCTCGATGAACATGATGTCCTGCACGCGCACGGTGCCGTACTTCGAGACACGTCCCAGGTCGTTTCGGCCTAAATCGACCAGCATGAGGTGTTCGGCACGCTCCTTTTCGTCGTCGCGTAGCTTTTCGGCCAAAGCTTCATCTTCAGCCTCATCCTTTCCGCGGGGCAGCGTCCCTGCGATCGGTCTGTATTCGACCTCGCGGTTGCGCACCCTCACCAGCATCTCGGGAGATGAACCAACAATCGATGCGTCCGGCATCTTTAGGAAATACATGTATGGCGACGGATTGACAATACGCAGTGCGCGGTAGATTTCAAACGGCGATGCCGGCAGGTCCACTTCGAAGCGCTGCGACAGCACGACCTGAAAAATGTCGCCTGCAGCGATGTATTCCTTTGCAGCAGCTACGGCGTTCAAATAATCCTTCTTTTCGAAGTTTGACCGAACGACCAACTCCTTGCCGTTTCGCGCGACCTCAAGAATTTCCAGCGGCGCGCGGAGGATTTGCTCGATTTGACGAATCTCATCGACGGCCTTGTTGTACTGAACCTCGATCGGTTCCCGCGATTCATCCACCATGATGTTCGAGATGATATGGATCTGGTGCCGCAGATGATCGAAGGCGAGCACGGTCTTATAGAACATTAGCGCCGCGTCATCGATTCCGAGATCGTCCCTTCCGGTCTTGGGAATGTCCTCGATCGTTCGAACCATGTCGTAGCCGAAATACCCCACGGCGCCCCCGGTGAACGGCGGCAGGTTCGGCAGCTTGACCGATTTGAACCGCGCCATTGTAGAGCGGAGGTTTTGCATGAAACCGGCAGGTTGGCCATCGCGGTAACGAGTGATCAGGAAAGGATCTCCACCCAGGAAGGAATATCGGGCAATGGTCTCGCCTCCTTCCACACTCTCCAGCAGGAACGCGTATGGTCGCTCTTTCTCGAGCTTCAGAAACGCGGAGACGGGCGTCAGGAAATCGGCGATCACCGACTTATAAACGGGAATGACGTTTCCCTCTGCTCGAAGCTTCTTAACTTCATCCAAACTGGGTTGCATAAAAATCAGCCGATGAGGCGCGGGCTGAAGCCGCGACTGCGGACATGCCGAAATGTCACCGCTAAGCCTGTAGTCGCGGGCCTTTAGCCCGCGCCCCGTCCCTGCCTTCTTTCTTTCAGTTCGCGGACGATGTCTTCTAAACCAACACCGCGCTCGACGAGCAAAACAATCAAATGATAAAGCAGATCCGCCGTTTCCGCCGTCAGCCTTGACGCATCCGGATTTTTCGCAGCAATCACGGTCTCGGTTGCCTCTTCTCCGACTTTCTTCAGGATCTTATCGAGACCGCTGTCGAATAAGTACGTCGTATAACTTCCTTCCGGCCGTTGCTCCTTGCGTTGCTCGATCAGCATATAGAGCTGGTTCAAGAAACCTTCCAGCGCAGGCTCCACTTGAAAGCAGGAATATGAACCGGTGTGACATGCCGGTCCGCGCGGCTCGACTTCCACAAGCACGCTGTCCTGGTCGCAGTCGAGGTGAACGTTCACGACCTTCTGAGAATTTCCCGAGGTCGCGCCCTTGTGCCACAGCTCTTGCCGGCTCCGGCTCCAAAAGTAGGTTTCCCGCCTTTGCAAGGTGAGGCGCAAAGCTTCTTCATTCATATAGGCGAGCATCAGTATCTCGCGGGTATGGGCATCCTGCACGACGGCCGGAATCAGACCCTCCGCATTGAACTTTGCCTTTTCGAGGATATCGTTCATCGAACCACAACTCCGCGTTCCTGCAGATACGACTTCGCCTGAGATGCTCGAGCGTGCCGGCGCCGCCGGATGCAATGACCGGGATCTGAACGGAGTCGGCCACCTTACGCGTGAGTTCCAGATCGTAGCCATTCTTCGTCCCATCGGCATCCATGCTGGTCAGCAGGATTTCGCCCGCGCCGAATTCAGCCACGATTCCGGCCCATTCAACGGCGTCACGGTTTGTTCGTACGCGGCCGCCATGCGTGTAGACCTTAGCGCCACCGTTTTCCCGTCGCGCATCGATAGCGACGACGATGCATTGACTCCCAAAGCGTTCCGCCGATTTCTGCACAATGTACGGGTCCTCCACGGCCGACGTATTTAGCGATACCTTGTCTGCACCGCAACGCAAGATCTCCTGAATGTCATCAACCGA
>QHXC01000555.1 GCA_003222815.1 Acidobacteriota bacterium
TCCCGAGTTTTTCAACATTGGCGGTAACGCCGTGAATGTCCGATCCATTCTCCGATGGGATTCGAACAAACGCCGCGCGTATGCGTCCATTGGTGGCCCGCTGGCGGGCAATCCGAAATGGCGATTTGGTTTTGATCTTGATGCGCGCCGGGACAATTGGGCCAATGGTTCCGGATCTTTTCAGATGCGGAAAGTTGAAGCCGCCGCTCAAATCCATTCCATTCCCAACGGGTATTGGAATTGGACGAGCGGCGCTGCTGTCTCCAACCGCACTATGACAGGGCCGCTTTCGCAGGGTGTCGCGTTGAAATATTTCGGCTCCGTTACACGAACACTGCTTCGCAACCCAGACGCAGGCTTTGCTGTAGATTCATCGCTGATGTTCGATGCCGGGAAGCTGTTTCTCGATACGCCAGCGCGATTTGCAAAGATCCAGAATAGTATCTCGGCACGGTGGTTGCCGTTCGCCGAACGCCAGGATTACGAAATGAACGCGCGGTTCCGTGCTGGCAAGATATTCGGCGATGCTCCATTTGATGAAAGCTTTGTCGTGGGGATGGAACGGGATTCCGATTTATGGCTGCGCGGGCACTCGGCGACGCTCCATGGTCTTAAAGATTCGATGATGGCGACTCGTTCATTTTTCCTGACAAACTGGGATCTGCAGAAAGCTCTTTACCGGAACGGATTCTTTCGGCTCAGCGCCGGCCCATTCCTCGACACAGCTCGCCTTCAGCAATCTTCGAATTGGTTTTTCGATACGGGGCTTCAACTGCGTGTCACCGCTCTTGGTTCGTTTACGTTGAATCTGTCCTATGGCAAGAGCCTCTCTGATGGCCGCACCGCCCTTTTCGCGACCGCAACCAGATGAGATTGAGTCAATCGACATACGTCGTCCTCGGGAAAATCCCCGCCAATTCCGACTTTTGGTCTCAAGCGCGATACAGAACATGGAAGAATTGGTCGATTTTCGGGGTCCCACCCAAAACGTCCGCGCTTGTGTCCACCTTAATGAAGCAGAGACAACACATCGGTGCCATCTCTTTTGGCTCAGCGATTGCTTTCTGGCGGCGTGAAACGATCAATCTCGTCGGGTGACTTCGATCTACGGATCGACGCACCTGCTGGTATCTGCGACCGCTTTGCCGGCTTGAGCCGCTACGTGCGAGTTAGCTGTGATCTGCTCCGCACACCGTCGTTAGGAAGACGTTCACCCCAGGCTTATCGCCGGCGTTGAAGAATCGTTAACCTCAGCTCAATTAAATCGGCTTCCTCACCCAACGGGCGACGTGTATCCGTTCGCGTTTCCTTGCTCTTACGGTATCGCCCCGACCGGAAGCAACCGGAGAATCTCGCCAGCACTGGAGAACCGTGCCAGGTTCGGTTCGCCATCACTCGAGGCTTGTCCGGGATCATCCACGACCTGGCTTCAACTTCAAGAAGGAGAATTTTTGTGAAAATCTCTGTCAAAGTAGCAATTCCAATCGTGGCGTCGCTGTTTGGCACCCTTATGCTGTTGGCTGCAAGCCAGACCGCAGTAAACAATACCGGCAACGTGGCTCCTGCACTCGCGGGTTTTGATAGTAAAACCAATGGCTTGGTCAGTCAGGCGCAGTTCGACGCCGACCGCGATGTGTTTGAAGAAAAAGAAGACGTTGCCGATGGACTTGGGCCGGTATACAACGCCCCGGGCTGTGCCGATTGTCATGGAAATCCGGTTGTCGGCGGTGGCAGCCAGATTACAGAACTGCGCGCAGGGCATTGGGACGGCTCGCAGTTCACCGCACATCCGGGCGGATCGCTTATCCAGGATCGAGCGATTCATCCTGACGTGCAGGAAAGAATGCTTCCTGGCTTCGAAATCCGGGCAACCCGGCTTTCCGTGAACACGCTGGGCGACGGATACATCGAAGCCATCGCCGATAGCACACTGATGTCGATCGCCAACGGGCAGCCGCTCGGAATGCGGGGCGAAGCTATTCTTGTGCCGGTCCTTGAAGCAAACGGAGCCCTTCGCGTAGGCCGGTTTGGCTGGAAGAATCAGCATGCCAGCCTGGAGTCATTCGCGGCGGACGCTTACTTGAACGAAATGGGAATTACCAGTCCTCTGCAAAGCGTGGAGAACACATCTAACGGTAATTCCGTCGCTAACTACGACCAGGTGCCAGATCCGGAGAACAACGGAGCAGATGTGCGTGCCTTTGCCGAGTTCATACGAGCGACCAAGGTCCCGCCGCGCGATGAGACACTGGCCAACACGTCTGACGCAGATGCCGGGTTCAAGATTTTCAAAGAAATTGGCTGTGATACATGCCACGTTCCAACAATCGTCACAGCTCCTCCAGGAACGGCAATAAACGGAGGAACCTTCATAGTGCCGCCGGCCCTCGGAAACAAGATCATTCACCCCTTCAGCGATTTCCTGCTACACAACATCGGAACTGGAGACGGCATCCTTCAGAATGGCGGGCTGTCGACGCGCAACAAGCTGCGCACAACCCCCTTGTGGGGGCTGCGCACTCGAAGCCGTCTCATGCATGATGGGGAATCGTACACAAGAACTGAAGCGATCCTCCGACATGGTGGTGAAGCGATTATTCCTGCAGGCCTGTTTCGATTCGGGCTCTCGTCCCTCGAACGGAGTCAGCTCTTGACGTTCCTTAACTCGCTCTAAGGACTCTTTCTCGTAGGACAACTGTTCCGGGCGAGAATCACCTCCAGGAGCAGCAGACTGGTTTTCTGCTCCGCGAAGGCCAGTTTGCTGCCGCACTCGATCCTCAGTTTTTTGGCGTAACAGAGTGGCCCTTCCGTGGACTAATCCACATCGGCTTCCGATCAAAAGCCGTCAAGAGGAGAAATGACATGAAAAAAAAGGTCTGGATTGGCATCGGTCTCGTTGCCGCGGCGATAGGGTGGTACGCGTTTCGGCCGGAACTGCTCTTCGTCAACAAATCCGTTTCTGAAAGCTTTCCGGCGGCAACCGTTGCTGCCAACACTCCCGACTCCGTGGTGAGGCCAAGGCAGTTGGCGACGGGACAGTTCATGATCTGGATGGCAAGAGTCCTGCGATACGGAAGGGAGAACATTTCGTTGGAATAGGAGGAAAAAGTGCGCTGTCCGAACTGTGGTACGTTGATGAACCGGCATGCTGAGAAGCCCCTCAAGGAGGCTAGCCCTGAAGAATCAGTGCACTTCGATACAGTACTTGGCGGAGTGGTCGCGGCCATGTACTGCTGCCCCGGTTGTGGCAAGGTCGAGGCCGGGAAGCAAGTGTCTTCGTGACGGAACAAAGTGTTTCCGGGAAAAACCAAGGTTTTCCTGGACCCGAACCAGGTTGCATCGTGACGGAACAAAGTCTCTTCGTCACGAAGCGATGTTGCTTCATGAAAAAGCAATGTCGTTTTGCGGCAAAGCCACATTCCCTTTTGAAAAAGCAATATTGTTTTGGGCCAATGCAATGTTGCAATTTGAAAAAACAATGTTGCTTTACGCCAAAGCAATGTGTCGATGGAGCAGGTAGCGCTACTTCATTGATGGAGAAGGACTTCCACTTGAAAAAACAAATGAACTTCGGGTCTAAGCAATGTTGCAATTCGAGAAAACAATGTTGCTTTACGCCAAAGCAATGTATCACCGTGACGGTTCCAATTGTGTTCGCCACAAAGAAGACTGTCTGCGTGACCCGCATAACCGGCGCCGTCAGGGCGCTAACTGTGTCGGCCGCGAAGAAAAGCGTCAATGATGCGTTGCCAGTTATCTCTGAGACGGAGTCATGGCACGGCATGGGACTATCTGTACCACCGTTCGGGCGCCGTCCGTGCGGCACGCAGAAGACCACAAGGCCATGGAGCGCGAAGCGCAAGCGCGGCAGCGCGCAGCCTCAACGATTGGTGCATAAATCATGATCAACTTCACCAAAGAGATTCTCCACAACTTCGAGGACGCGACGAGCCGTGAATGGCTGGAAACCAACGGTATCGGCGGATTTGCCTGCTCCACTGTCATCGGGCTGAACACCCGGCGGTACCATGCGCTCCTTACTGCAGCGATGCGTCCGCCCGCCGGAAGGGTCGTGCTTCTTTCAAAGTTCGACGAAACCGTGGTCATTGACGGCCAGCGATACGATCTTTCGGCGAACCAGTACTCCGGGGCAGTCCACCCGCAGGGCTATACAAACATGGAAAGGTTCCGGCTGGACCCATTTCCAATATTTACATTTGCTGTGGGTGGCGTCCAGATCGAGAAGCTACTGTTTATGGTTCACGGGCAAAACACCACCGTGATTCAGTATCGCGTGCGCGAGCAAGGAACTCGCTCGGTTCAGCTCGAACTGCGGCCTTTGATCGCGTTCCGTGACTATCACGCCTTAACGCACGAGAATGGGGTCCTGGACCGAACTGTCCACTTTCATCATGAGAAGGTCGCTTCGGTGCGCCCGTATTCGGACCATCCTAGCCTCTATTTCGCGCATGACGCGGAGGAAGTGAATTCACAGGGCTACTGGTACAAGAACTTCGAATACGCTCTCGAGCGTGAACGCGGGCTGGACTCGGTGGAGGACCTGTTCAATCCAATGACCTTGCTGTTCGATGTCAGTGCGCGAGGAAACGCCACCCTTATTGCTTCGACGGAAATTCTGGATGTTGCCTCGGCCGACATGCTTCGCCAGCAGGAGATGGATCGTCGGTCTCGAATTGTTTCGGATTTAGCAGCGGAAGACGACCTCGTCCGCACCTTGACTGCGGCGGCAGATCAATACATTGTCAGCAAGTATTTTGTGTGAATTTGCCCAGCACGTCGACCGCGGAATGTTGCCCAATCGCTTTCCCGACGCGGGCGAAGCTCCCGAATACAACACGATCGACGCGACGTTGTGGTATTTCGAAGCCGTCCGATCGCTACTTCAATATACGGCGGACTATCCGTTCGTCCGCGCTCATCTCTATCCCGTCCTGGCGGACATCATCGAGTGGCACGTTCGCGGCACTCGCTACGGCATCAAGATGGACGAGGATGCGCTGATTGCATCAAGCGATCCCAATATTCAACTCACATGGATGGATGCCAAAATTGACAACTGGGTTGTCACCCCAAGGAACGGCAAAGCCGTGGAGATTCAGGCGCTCTGGTACAACGCATTGCGCACCATGGAAGACATCGCCGCAAAGATCGGCATTCCCGCCGACGCTCAGAAGTATTCCACTCTTGCCGCTCTTGCGCAGCGCAGCTTCAACGAGCTGTTCTGGAACGAAGAAGCCTCCTGTCTTTGTGACGTTGTAGATCAGCGGAGCGAATGCAAACCCGACAGGGCCATGCGGCCAAATCAAATTCTCGCGGTGAGTCTAACGCATTCGATGCTGAGTAAAGGGCGCGCGAAAGCTGTCGTGGACGCTGTCGAAAGAGACTTGTTTACGCCTTACGGTCTCCGGAGTTTGTCCCCTGCGGACTCCAGGTATCGTGGACACTACAAAGGTGATTCGGTTGCGCGAGACAGCTCGTATCACCAGGGACCGGTCTGGGCATGGCTGCTCGGGCCGTTTATCGACGCGTATTTCAAAGTGAACGATAATGGAAAGAAGGTTCAGGATCAGGTTCGGGAGTGGCTTCACATTTTCTCTGGTCATCTGACCGAAGCTGGTCTTGGTCATGTTTCTGAGATTTTCGATGGCGATTCGCCACACCATCCGCGCGGATGTTTCGCCCAGGCCTGGAGTGTCGCAGAGATTTTGCGCGCTGTTGTCGCAAATGGTGTGGCGCGGAAACCAAGAAAGGCGAAAAAGGCCGTCGCCGTTGTCTAGCGTTATGGCGGTGCCAGGCTCACGCCTGGATTGCCACGACGCAGGCTATTGGTAACGTTAAACGCTTCCGCCCGGCTTCATCGAAACTCGACGAGCACGCCAACGTGTTTCTCGCGCATCATTAATATAAGGTTGGACACGTGGTCGTATCCAAGGAGGTATTCAAGATATGACGGTGCCGCATTCGGACGCTCTTGTCTTGT
>QHXC01000556.1 GCA_003222815.1 Acidobacteriota bacterium
CACCTCGAAGAAAATCCTAAAGCCGAGTACGGCTGGAACACCGGCGCCATCGTGAACGTCGGTATCCGATCAGGGACGAACACGCTTCACGGCACCGGTTACGCGTTTGGCCGCAGCGACGCCTGGGCCGCCCGCAACTACTTCAATCCTGCCGGCCCGAAGCAACCGACGGAACTGAAACAGTTCGGCGGCGTGGTGGGCGGGCCGGTCATAAAGGATAGGCTCTTTTTCTTTGGCGGCTATGAAGGCCTGCGTTCCTTTGTCGGCAACGCGCTTGGGACTCTTGTGCCCGCAACCGGCTCGTTGGTGGGGATTGATCCGAACCCCCCGGCCCACAGCATGGTGGATGCTCTCAAAGAGCTCCAGGCGCGCGGCGTGACGCCAAGCCCCGTCAGCCTGAAATTGATGGGTTGCAGCGCGGCGCCACCATACAGTTGCACAGGCGGCTTGATCCAAAACGCCCCGGCGAACACCACGACGTACAATAGCGGTTTCCCGAACACCAACACCAGCGACAACGGTGTGGGCAAAATCGACTACCGGCTCAACAGCCAGCACTCCCTCAATGGCATGGTGTTCATCGGCAACTACTTTGGCAATGGAGAAGATCACCCCATCACGGCCAATTACTGGCAGAACGCAGATCCGATACGCACGTATACGGTCACCTCGAATTGGATTTGGACCGCCAGCTCTCGGCTCCTGAACGACTTCCGGTTTGGCTTCAATAACCTGCACTTTGCCCTGGCTCCCGACGACGCCAACCTCTTCGCCAATGGCAAGGACTATCCCCTCAACACCGGCATCACGAGCACCGGTGGGTTCCCGAATGTCGAGATTACCGGTTTTCCCGGGCAAGTTCTGGGCAGTTGGCGCGGCCGTCCCACTGGGTTTAGCAACCCGGTTTTCAATTTCCAGGACAATCTCTCGTATTTGCGGGGCAAGCACGGATTCAAGTTCGGCGGCGAATTCGCGCACATTCACGCCGATTACAACATCCACGACACGCGTGGCCGAATCCAATTCCGTGGCAGACAAATTCCTCAAATCCCCAACTCCACGCCATTGGAAGACTTCTTCGCCGGAAAACCGCAAAGAGCATTTCAACTCATCGGCACACCTCTTCGCCAGTTGAACTGGACGTCGACCGCGGCGTTCTTTCAGGATGACTGGCGTATCGCCCCGAGGTTCATGCTGAATCTGGGCCTGCGCTACTCCTTCGTATCGCCGATCAAAGAGGCCAACGGCCTGTTGGGTGGCTTCGACCCCGTAAAAGGACTGGTTCAGCAGGGTCAACCGGGCTTCGATAGTATTTTTAAGCCCGATTACAAAAACTTCTCGCCACGCGCCGGTTTTAACTGGGATATCACAGGCAAGGGAACGACGGTACTCCGGGGCGGATCGAGCGTCATTTACTCCATGTACACGCCAGCCCAGTGGTTCCAGTCCAGCCCCCAGAGCTTCGCTGGCGGCGCCATCCACCTCGTTCCCACAGGGGCCTGCGCGGTTGCGGTATCTCCCGGAACACCTTGTCCCTCAACTTTTGGCGGCACCAACACGACCGCCAACGCTGTTCTCCCGGGCTCTGTCCTCGACTGGAATAACGTTGTTTTTCCGAAAGGCGCCGTATTCAGTTGCACAAAGGACGTACCCTGCAGCATCGTCACCGTGGACCCGAATCTCAAGTACCCCTACGCCGTGAACTGGAACTTTGGAATCCAGCACGCCTTCACGAACGACCTTTCGCTGGACGTGAGCTATGTTGGCAATCACGGCGACAGACTGACCGGTCGCCGCGACATCAATCAGATCGATCCTGCGACCGGCCTCGCTCCGTACGCCGATAAATTCCCCTACTTGCGCTTCATCGACCAGACGCAGAACTTTGCGCATTCCAACTACCACAGCTTGCAAGCGACCTTGACCCAGCGGTTTTCGCGCGGGGTTTCCTTCAAGGCCGGCTACACCTACGGCCACGGCCTGGACAACGGTTCCCTGAATCGTTTTGCGCTCACTCCGCAGGACGGCAGGCATCCGGAGTTGGAGTATGCCAGCAGCGACTCCGACGTCCGGCACCGCTTGACGATCACCGGCAGCTACGAGATCCCAGGAGTAAAGGGATTTGGCCAGCTACTGCAAGGCTGGAAGCTCAACACCATCGTGAACCTTCAGACCGCCCAACCCTGGAATGTGGACGACACGGGTAACGATTTCAGCGGGAGCGGAGAACTCGCTGATCGCTGGAATTTCTATGGAAACCCCAAGGACTTCAGTGGGTATGGCGGAAGTGGCATTGGCTACTGCGACTTCAGTCATGGTGCCAACGCCGTCAATTGCTATAGGCAATCCCAGGTTTCCGGCATCTATACGAACCTGCCCGCGTCAGTGGCTCAGCAGTGTCTGGCAGTCGCTCCCGACATGAACACACTGCACGATGGGGGCTGCTACGTGTCCGGCAAATCGGTGATGGTTCCTCCCAAGGCCGGAACCTTTGGCACGATGGGCCGGAACATGTTCCGCGACACCGGCTTCAAGAACGTGGATTTCTCCATATTCAAGACCTTCAAGTTCGCGGAGCGGTACAGCGCGCAGTTCCGCGCCGAGTTCTTC
>QHXC01000093.1 GCA_003222815.1 Acidobacteriota bacterium
AGCTCGCAATCGTGGCGGTCTTTACTTTGCCATCCGGACCAACGTCCACGCGCAGAGCAATCGCGCCGGCCGCAGCTTTTTTGCGCAGTGCTTCGGGATAATCGGGATAGATCGCCTCGACAACCTCGATTGGCGCGCGCGCCTCGATCTGATAACTGATTGTTCCGGGGGGAACGGGTGGTGGAGGCGGAACGGGTTTCGGCGGCGGCTCACGTCGGGCGGCTTCCGAGGCAACCTCGCTCCGGATTTGCTCGAGGCGGCGTCCATCAATCTCGCGGCGGGCGTTTTCAATCTTCTTGCGAACATCAATGATCTTGACCACATACCGTTCGACGACGGACTTATCGGCATGCGGCAAGGCGGCAGCGACGTTGATATCTTGAAACGCCTGATCGAAGCGCCCAAGTGCAACCTCCACTTCCGCTCGAATTGCATAAAAATGATCTGCAAATTCCGGCTCCAGCTCGAGGGCACGAGTAATGTTCGGCAAGGCTTTATCGGCCTGTCCGTTCAATGTATAAACGCGTCCAAGCTCCGCGTAAGCACGTCCCATCAATGGCAATAGCTGAATGGCCCGCTCGAGCGCCGCAACTTGTGCCTGGACATCCTTCTTGTCCTGAACCTCCATCGCTCCAAAGTGATATTGCACCAAACCGCTCTCCGGGACTTCACGAGTTACGCGATCGAGCACGCGTATGGCCTCGGCAGGAGAACGTGAGAATCGGATGACAATTGCGCGAGCGGCACGGGCCTCCTTCGAATCCGCGCTATACCATCGGACGGCATCCGCATCGCGTCCCGTCGCAAGCAACAAGTCTCCACGCTGGATTGCCAACCGGGCGAGGTTCGCTTCTGCGGATTTGATCGCCGGCGCCGTGCCGGGCGGCTTCACGATAGTCTCAACGTAACTCTTCAACCTCGCGTCGACAGCGTCGGTGTCAATATCGATCTTCGGCGTAGCCTCCGCCTCCGTCCGTAACTCCTGAATGTATTGCTTGAGCAGGTCCGGTTGCTCCGCCAGCACAATGCGAAGTAAACGGTAAGACTGCGTACGGAAGGCGCCGCCTGGCTCGTTGTCGTTGTAATTAGAGCTGGGCACAATGGTCACGAGGTCGGCTGCCGTGAAACTCTCCTCGTCAGAAATCTTCTTTGTATCCGGTGAACGGCCGATTTTTCGCACGTATTCGGCCGCACCTTCAGCAAGCCAAAACGACCTCCACACGACGTATCTCTCAAACAAGACATGTCCCAATGCATGCCCGACGTCGTTTGCAATGTCATCCGGTGACTTGTCTTTGGCGACAATGAAAACCCGGTCCGGACCTCGGAGGAGGTAAGCAGCCTTGTCGAGCCTCTCGGCGCCTTGCACACGCGGCAACGCCTCGATGTAATCCTGTTCGTTATTAAAAAGAAAGACCTCGATGGGGAACTGCCTCGGAGGAAACTTGCCGAACGCCTGGGAGAAGGCCAGTATGCGATTTTCAAAATCCGAGAGCAACCGGCGGCCTTTCGCCTCCGTCGTATTGGTAAAAAGTAAGAAGTGCTCCGACGAAAGCTCAAACCATTTTTCGTCCTTCGCCATTACAGGCTGGCGCAGGACCAGGGCAAAGAGCAAAGCGCACAGGATAACTCGGTATCGCATTCCCCGATTATAGCGGAGGAGAATGCTCGTAGTCGCGGGCTTTAGCCCGCGCCCGAAATGTCTGAACGCGGGCTTTAGCCGCTTCTACTTCTCCGACCTATAGTGGATCACCCGGACTTTTTCCAATGTCACCAGGCCTTCGAGCACCATGACATCGAGCGTGGGAAGGAACGCGTCGATTTTTTCAAGGCTGTCCACAATCTCGACCACCATCGGTAAATCCTCCGACAAGCGCAGGATTTTGGCGGTGTGCAGAACACTGTGTTTGCCGAAGCCCATCAGACCTCGTAAAACCGTGGCGCCGGCGAGTCCTGCTTCCCTGGCTTTCAAAACGATGGCTTCATAAAGCGGAATGTGTCCGTGCTTGTCGCTCTCGCCTACAAAGACTCGAAGCAGATAGCCGTCCTCGGGAATCTTCATCGCAACCTCACCAATAGCGGGAAAACGCGTAACCAGTCCAGACCAGAATCAAACCCGCAATGTTCGAAATAAGAACATTGACACTGGCCAGAAACACCTCCCCGTCGCGAAGGAGATTGAAAGTCTGGATACCGAATGAAGAAAACGTCGTGAACGCCCCGAGAAAACCCACGAGAATGGCGGAGCGCAGCGCGGGATCGGTCAAGTATTTTTCTTCGGTAGCGTGAAATAAGAAGCCAATAGAGAGGCAGCCGATAAGATTCACGATGAGTGTTCCGGTCGGGAACGCCGACCCCCATCGCTCATCCGCCCATCCCGAGAGCCAATACCGAGCCAGCGTTCCCATCAAGCCGGCTACACCTACGAGAACGATCTTGTACATGAAGCCACTCCATTCAGAACACGCTCGATTATTAGAAGGCGCAACTTGCAACCATTCATGCTCTAATCATTCGTTATGAAGACTACCGAAATCCTTCGCGCGTGGAAATCCATTCTTGCTGGACGGACGCCTTGCCTGTCCATTGAGATCACTAAAGAGTGCCCTTTGAGCTGCCCGGGATGCTACGCGTACGGCGACGAACACCTCACGGGAGGTGTGCTGCTAAATCAGGTTAGTGATTACAAAGGTAAAGAGCTCGTCGACCGTTTTATGCAGCTCGTCGATCGTTACCAGCCGTTGCACGTTTCTATCGTCGGCGGCGAGCCGCTGGTAAGGTTTCGTGAGCTCCACGAGATTCTGCCGCAGCTTTCGGCACGAGGCGTTCGGATACAGCTTGTCACTAGCGCCGTCCGTCCCATACCGATCGAATGGGCGAACATTGATCCATTGAGCATCGTGGTCTCAATAGATGGTTTGCCGGCTGAACACGATGCCCGCCGCAAACCCGCAACGTACGACCGCATTTTGAAGAACATCACAGGACACTCGATTACCGTGCACTGCACGGTCACGCGGCAAATGACAGAACGGCCCGGATACCTGCGCGAGTTCCTGGGCTTCTGGAGCGCGCGTACCGAGACCGAAAAGATTTGGGTCAGCCTTTTCACACCTCAGATAGGTGAAACCAGCTATGAGATCCTGCCGAAAACTGCTCGTGCTCAGGTTGTGAGCGAGTTGCTCGGACTTCGCGAGCTGTATCCGAAACTCTCCATGAGCAAAAGCATGATTGAGGGCTACCTGACCCCGCCCTCAAGCCCACGCGATTGCGTTTTCGCCAAGAGCACCCGCTGTATCACAGCCGATCTTCGGACGCGCGTGACTCCCTGCCAATTCGGCGGCAATCCGGACTGCTCCCAATGCGGTTGCGCCGCCTCAGCCGGTTTCAATTCCATCGCTCGCGCCCGACTCCCCGGAGGTATTCCTGTAGGCTGGCTGTACAACAATTCGCATAAGGTAGGCAGCATCGTTGCGGGGATGCGCGGAGAGAACGCGGGCTGAGCAAATCGGGACCTAGCCCATTGGCGTTTCCTACAATGGAATGTTCCCGTGTTTCTTCGGAGGATTACTATCCCGCTTCGTATTGAGCATGCGCAATGCGGTAATTAACTTTCGGCGGGTGTACTTCGGTTCGATGACCTCGTCGATAAAACCGTTTTCAGCGGCGATGTAAGGATTCGCAAATTTCTCGCGAAACTCTTCGACCTTTTCCTGGCGCTTCTGGGATACGTCTTCGGCCGCCGCAAGCTCCCGGCGATAAATGATGTTGACTGCGCCTTCCGGTCCCATGACGGCAATCTCGGCCGTTGGATAGGCAAAATTGATATCCGTACGGATGTGCTTGCTGGCCATGACGCAGTACGCGCCGCCGTACGCCTTGCGCGTGATCACTGTTAATTTCGGGACCGTCGCTTCAGCAAATGCAAAAAGAAGCTTCGCGCCATGCTTGATGATGCCGCCGAATTCCTGATTCGTTCCCGGCAAGAACCCGGGCACATCTTCGAATGTCACCAGCGGAATATTGAATGCGTCGCAGAAGCGGACGAAGCGCGCACCTTTGATCGAACCTGCGATATCCAAACAGCCCGCCAGGTAGGACGGCTGATTTGCCACGATCCCAACGGAACGCCCATCCAAACGCGCGAATCCGATGACCAGGTTTTTTGCGTAGTGTTCCTGAACCTCGAAAAAATAATTCTCATCGACCACCGCGTGGATAATGTCCTTCATGTCGTATGGTACGTTCGACTCGGAAGGCACCATTGTGTTCAGCGCTTCTTCAACGCGATCCCAGGGATCGTTTGCCGCTCGACGCGGCGGGTCCTCCAGGTTGTTCGAGGGAATGAACGAAAACAACTCGCGTAAAAGCAGCAAGCACTCTTCATCGTTGTGAGCGATGAAATGAGCCACACCGCTTGTGCTGTTATGAGTCATGGCGCCGCCGAGTTCTTCCTTGGTGACTTCTTCGTGAGTAACGGTTTTTATGACATCGGGACCGGTAACGAACATGTAGCTGGTCTTTTCGACCATTACAATGAAGTCGGTGATGGCCGGCGAGTATACGGCGCCTCCGGCGCACGGCCCCATAATTGCGGAAATCTGGGGAATCACACCCGAAGCAACGGTGTTTCGCAGAAAAATATCGGCGTAGCCGGCCAGCGATATCACGCCTTCCTGAATTCTCGCGCCGCCGGAGTCGTTTAGTCCGATAACTGGCGCGCCCATCTTCATTGCAAGGTCCATGATCTTGCAGATTTTTTGGGCGTTGGTTTCGCTGAGGGATCCGCCAAAAACGGTGAAGTCCTGGGCAAAGACGTAAACCAGGCGGCCGTCGATACGGCCGTATCCTGCAACGACGCCGTCGCCGGGATATTGCTGCTCCTGCATCCCGAAGTCGAGGCACCGGTGTCTGACGAATTTGTCGAGCTCTTCGAATGAATCCTTGTCGAGCAGTAGTGAAATCCGCGCGCGCGCGGTCAATTTGCCTTCCGCTTTCTGCCGTTCGAGACGCTGCTTGCCGCCGCCGAACTCGGCAATACGGTTCAGCTCAAGAAGGCGATCAACCCGGGAGGATGCGGTGATTTTCGTCATCATAAAAGAGAAGGCGGCGGCCGTTTTATTTAATCACGGGAACCGTTTCCCAATCTTTCAGGAACTGCTCGACGCCCTTATCCGTCAACGGATGCTTGAAGAGCTGTTCAAAGACTTTGGCAGGCATGGTACAGATATCGGCACCCATTAAAGCGGCCTGCACGACATGGATTGGATTTCGGATGGACGCGACGAGCACTTCGGTCTTGTACTCATAGTTATTGAAAATCGTGACGATGTCGCGGATCAGATCCATGCCGCTCTGGCCGACGTCGTCCAAGCGGCCGACAAATGGGCTGACGAAATAAGCGCCGGCTTTAGCGGCCATAATGGCTTGGGGTGCGGAGAACACCAGCGTCACGTTCACGCGAATACGTTCCCCGCTCAGGATTTTTGTGGCCTTCAATCCGTCCTTCGTCATAGGACACTTCACGACAATGTTGCGATGGAGCTTTGCCAGGTGCCGTGCTTCTTCGATCATGCCGCCCGCATCGCGGCTCACGGTCTCTGCGCTGACAGGGCCATCAACGAGAGAGCAAATCTTCAGAAGCTGGTCTTCGAAAGTATTGGCCTCTTTCGAGATCAGGGTTGGGTTCGTCGTGATCCCGTCCAGAACGCCGGTGCTGGCGGCATCGCGAATCTCATCGAGATTGGCAGTGTCGAGGAAGAATTTCATGACAGTGCACTCCTAGTGACTAGTGGGATACAACCATTGTAGCAAGTTCGCGAACAAGACTGCCCTACGGAACTCGAAAGGGGATGGTCTTAGCGCTTTCGTTTCCAAATTCGTCGACCGCTGAAACTGCGTAATACAATCCGGGCCGGTAGGCAGAGTCAATAAACGCATTCGTGGTGACCAGACGATCGGTCGCCAGTCTGAATTCTCCATCGGTGCGATCGCTTCGAAACACGCGGTAGCCCGCCAAGTCTGTTTCGGTCCTCCGCAAGAACTGTGATCGGCTCCGGGCCCACTCCTGGAACCATGCGACCTTGAAACCGTCGCACGGCAGTAAGCTCGTACACATAGGTCTTATCGGCCTGGTATCGGTCATCCTCATAGCTAGTTTCCGAAACGACGGCGGGCTCCTCGGGAGGATCGATCCGGTTCACTAGATATACGTCTGCCAGCTCCGGGTGGTCCTGCGGCTTTCCCCAGTACAATGTGATCTTCCGCTGATCGACAACCGCCTTAAGACCGGCGACCTTTCCCGGGACTTCAACGGGCGTAATTGAAGCAGGATTTGAATTCTCCGAAAGCTTACCGCGAGCCGTTTCCGCCTGCACTGTGAAAGTGCGCTGCTGCAACAGAGTCGAGCCAACCGGAAATTCGTAGGATTGCATTTGTCCCGCCGCATTCACGTTGACCGCAGCAATGACGGAATCATTGCTGCGTATGCGGATCTGGGTGAGATCCGTAGCCGCGGAGCCATCGATATTCCTGGCAGGATTCGTCCAAGTGAGAACCAGGCTGTATCCGGTTTGATGAACAGCAAGATCCTTTACAGCGCCAGGAATTCGGACGAAGGGCGGGAGCGGATCGCCAACTTTGCCACAACCCGCAACAAGCAGGAAGAGCCCGACAATTGCGCGACGCATTTAGAGGATGTATCGGCTAAGATCTTGGTCCTTGACGATTTCGGCCAGCATCTTCTGCACGTAAGCCGCGTCGATCCGGATGGTTTTCTTCTTCAAGTCCGGCCCCTCGAATGAAATCTCATCGAGAAGCTTTTCCATAATCGTATGCAGACGGCGGGCCCCGATGTTTTCGGTGTTTTCGTTGACCGTTGCGGCGAACCGGGCGATCTCTTGCACCGCATCATCGAGAAACGTCAGCTTGACGCCTTCGGTTTCGAGCAACGCGACGTATTGCTTGATCAGTGCATTCTGCGGCTCGGTCAGAATTCGCACGAAATCATCGACTGTGAGCGAATCCAACTCAACGCGAATCGGAAAACGTCCCTGTAGTTCCGGAATCAGGTCCGCCGGCTTGCTGACGTGGAATGCGCCCGCCGCAATGAACAGGATATGATCGGTACGCACCATGCCGTACCGGGTATTCACGGTGGTTCCTTCGACAATGGGCAGGATGTCGCGCTGCACCCCCTCGCGGCTGACGTCGGGTCCGTGACCCGATTCACGTCCCGCGATTTTGTCGATCTCATCAAGGAAAATGATCCCGTTATTCTCGACTCGTTCAACGGCGAGGCGCGTGACCTGATCCATATCGACAAGCTTTTGTTCTTCTTCCTGAATCAGGTAGTCGATCGCTTCCGCAACTTTCATCTTGCGCTTTTTTGTCCGCTGCCCGAGGAAACCCGGCAGGATGTCTCGGATGTTGATATCCATTTCCTCCACACCCTGATTGCTGATGATCTCGAACGACGGAAAGCTACGCTCCTTGACTTCAATCTCGACCATGCGGTCGTCGAGTTTGCCGTCCCGGAGTTGCGCGCGAAGTTTCTCCCGCGTGCGGTTCCATTGATCCGAGGCCGCGCGAGCTGTTTCATCGATGGAGCTATCACGGGAAGGCATCGCCGGCAGAAGAAGATCGAGAATGCGCTCTTCAGCGTTGCCGTCCGCTTTCTCGGCGACTTCTTCGAGCTTTTCGTTTCGGACCATCTCAATCGCAATCTCGACGAGATCGCGAATCATCGACTCCACATCACGCCCGACATATCCAACCTCTGTAAATTTAGATGCTTCGACTTTAAGAAAAGGCGAGTTGGCCAGCTTTGCCAGGCGGCGTGCGATTTCGGTTTTGCCTACACCTGTCGGCCCAATCATGATGATGTTCTTCGGCATCACCTCTTCCGCCATCTCAGGCGCAAGCTTCTGACGGCGAATGCGATTCCTCAGCGCAATGGCCACAGCGCGCTTCGCGCTGCCCTGGCCAATCACGTATTTGTCCAGCTCCTTGACAATCTCTCGCGGTGTCAGTTCATCCAGATGGGGGGTCTCATCCACCATTTCGTGTGCGTACATAGTTCAAATTCGATTCTAGCATCAGCTAGCCGCAGATTACGCGGAATGCGCAGATCAAATCGGTGAAATCCGCGCAATCTGCGGCTCACAATTCTTCCAGGGTGATGCTCTCGTTGGTGTAGATGCAGATTTTCCCCGCGATCTGCATCGCTTCCTGCGCAATCTCGCGAGCGTCTAAATCGGTAAACTTGCTCAGCGCGCGCGCTGCAGCAAGCGCGTACGCTCCGCCGGAGCCGATGCCGATCAACCCATCGTCCGGTTCGATCAGATCACCGGTCCCGGAGATAAGGAAGGTGCTCTTGTCGTCGGCCACGATCATCACGGCCTCAAGGTGCCGCAACGATCGGTCGGTCCTCCAGTCCTTGGCAAGCTCGACAGCCGCTCGGCTCAGATTCCCGTGAAACTGTTCGAGCTTGGCTTCGAAGCGTGAGAATAGAGCGAAGGAGTCCGCCGAAGAGCCGGCAAATCCCGCGAGAATCTTGTCGTTGTAAAGACGCCGGATCTTCTTTGCGCCGTGCTTGATGACCGTTTCGCCCAGAGTCACTTGACCGTCACCTGCGATGGCAACCTTGCCCTTCTTGCGGACGCAGATGATGGTCGTAGCCTGAATAGAAGGATTCATTTTGTTCATTTCGACGCTGGGGCTGCGAAAAGACTGTCGGAAAGACCGGAATTATAAGCTGCAGTTTCAGCTCGGATCTCCATGGTCTTTACGCCATCGGTAAAGCGGCCTACAAACATAGGTGTCATCACACCTTGAAATTTGTGCCAATTACCGTAAAGCTCCTCTTGAAGGGCGGACTCATTCGCTCGCCGGATCTGCATCTTGACCGGTAGTTTGGTGTCGCGATCTACATAAAAGCGAATACGGTTTTTCGCCGCGTCGCGCAGTTCGACAACATCCGTTCTCTTGAAATCGATGATCTCAGTAGGAAGATTCTGAATCGTCGTTTGTGGATGCTTGATGACAAACCGCAGCACGTAATCAAAGCTGGTTTTGAAATTCGCCAGGAATTCCTCGCTCTGAGCAGCGGATTGGGGTTCCGTCCCTTTTTTGCCTTCGATCTTCCAACCTTCGCTACCTTTGTTAATCGTGATCGATTTGTTCCTTTCCCTGCCGAACTCAGTGCGCTCCATGTCCGGAAACTTGATGTAGTCCAAATAGAAATCACCGCCGCTCAGCCCGCCCCTGCTGAATGAAAAGAATCGGCCGGAAGTCCGAATTTCTTTCACGTCAAGGAAAGCAGAACCGCCGAGGGCCTGAATCATTTGATCGACGACCTGGTTGGGTCTCGATTGGGTCCACGCTGCACTGGAAAGTGCGAGAGCAAAGATAAAGGAGCCGAGAAATCGCGTCAGTTTTTTCATGCCAAGCTGGATTCATTATAACGAAGGCGCGCTTCGTCGATAAATGATGTGAATAATGCCTGTGAGAATGGATCATCTTTCCAGCCCCGTTCGGGATGCCACTGGACTCCGATAATGAACCGGCCTGTCGCGTCTTCTACGGCCTCGATGATCCCATCGGGGGCGAACGCAACCGGGCGGAGATTGCGCCCTGGATTCTGAACGGACTGATGATGATAGCTGTTAACTTCAACCTCAGATCGGCCCGCAAGCCGGGCAATGAGGCTACCCTGGGAGATATGAACCACATGGCGCGCGGGCGGCTTGCCATCGTCCTCATCGTGAGTCTCGTGGTCCGGAATTAAGGATGGAATGTCCTGGACGAGTGAGCCTCCCCGGTGAACGTTGATACTCTGAACGCCAAAGCAGATGCCCAAAACCGGCAGCTCTGTCTGTTCTATCAGGTCGAGGATGGCAAAGTCTGTAGCATCCCGTTCGGGATAGAGACGTCCGAGCTTGGGGTGTGGAGTGGCGCCGTAATGCGCAGGATCAATATCGGTCGGGCTGCCGGGCAGAAGGATTCCCTGCACGCGCTGGACGTATTCGCGAACGACCGGGCGGTCACCCGTGGACGGGATCAGCAGCGGGAGACCGCCGGCCCATAGAACCACATCGAGATAATGACGAATCTGGCCGACGTACTCAGATTTTTCTTGATAACGAGTAGGAATTCCAATCCAGGGTTTTTTCATGATTAAAAGCCGCTACGATTTCCTCGCGCACCCGATTTGCCAACTCGGTGTTGGAAAGTCCCGTCGAGGCGATGGGATTTCCGACTGTCACTTCGACGTCTCCGCTACGTACGTGATAGGTCGTTGGAACCAGCACCAATCGGGATCCTCGAATTGTCACCGGGACAGCCTCAGCCCTCGACTTGGTAGCCAACATGAAACCGCCGCCTTTGAACGGCTTGATACTGCCGTCGCGGCTGGTTCCACCTTCCGGAAAGATAACGATAGGGGTCCCGCGCTTGATCGTGTCCGCTGCCTCACGTAGTGATTTGACGGCGGCATGAGGATTTTCTCTATCTATAGGGACGTGGCCGGAACGCCGCAGGTGCCATCCCAGAAATGGATATCGGAACAACTGCTTTTTCGCCGCAAACCGGAATTGGAAAGGTAGCGCAGCCAATATGATCGGAATATCCATGTGACTCTGGTGGTTCACACAAAGGACGTACGGGACATTCGGCCGAATGTGCTCCAGGCCGGTGACACGAACGCGCACTCGTGCAGTCCACAAAATCATACGCGACCACATTCGTGCGCACCCGTGCTGGATGCGTCCGCGCGAGTCGAGAAACGAGCTCGCGACTGATATCGAACCCATTACAGCCGTGTACAGAAAGATGAGAGGGGCCGTGACACATAGGGATCGCGCATAGCTGAGTTTGTGCAGGAGGTTCGTCATTGGACTAGCCTGATGGAGGTTACTCTAGCACGAGCCGTGCCTCTCCAAGCAGGTACAAAGAACCGCAGATGACGATGGTTGTATCTGCGGGAGCGGATGCACGCGCGAACTGAATCGCATTTGAGACGAAAGGTTCCACGCGCGATCCCGCAACCAGTCCTTGCAAATCTCCAGGGTCTTTCGCGCGGCTGCTTTGGGTTTTGGTGAAGATGAACTGATGGACGTGGGGTCTTAAGATCGTGATCATTTCTCCGAATTGCTTGTCCGCCATTGCGCCAAAGATCATCCACACGCCCTGCGGATAGAACTCTTCAAGAAATGCAGCAAGCGCGGTCGCGGCGGCCGCATTGTGAGCGCCATCAAGGAGGAACTTTCCGATTCGTTCCAAGCGGCCCGGCCAGGTTGCCGTGTTGACGCCTCGCATGATGTCCCGTTCCGGAATCCCCAGGCACTCGGCCGTTCTTACGGCAACAGCGACGTTATCGATTTGATGCCGGCCGGCCAAACGCGGCCGGAGGTTCCGATGTTGCCCTATGTCCAGTTCGAAATAGCCTTCGCCCAGCGAGCGGACATTTTTTTCAAGACCTCCTGCTCGGATCAGACGCGCTCCCGCCTTGTCGCGGATAGCTGGCAAATCGGCCATGGGGCCGATAATGACCCGTTCCGTAGCCTTTATGATGCCCGCCTTCTCTGCCGCGATCTCTTCGATGGTGGTGCCGAGGAATTCCTGGTGATCCAAACCGATGCTCGTGATCACGGAGACATCCTGCTTCACGATGTTTGTCGCGTCGAGCCTTCCGCCAAGTCCGACTTCAAGTACCGCAAACTTCACACGATCCCGAAAGTAGAGAAATGCCATTGCGGTCACGATTTCGAAGTAGGTCGGCGGGTAAAGGAGATCTTTGGCAACGGCCGCAGCGGCCTTCACTTCATCAAACACGGTTTTCAGTTCCTGATCCTGAATTTGCCTCTCGCCAATGCAAATTCGCTCGTTCAACCGCTGCAGGTGCGGAGATGTGTAGATTCCGGCTTCCGGCATCATTGCCGAGAGCAGTCTGGCAACTGATCCCTTTCCATTCGTTCCGGCAATCAGGACAGATCGAAAGGAATTCTGCGGGTCGCCCAGTGCACGGGCCAATGCCCGCATATTCGCCAGATCATAGCGAATAGATCGGTACTCGTTGGTTAATGAGTAAAGATAGGCCAGGTCATCCGGCTTCACTGTGGACTTGTTCTACGATGACACCTGCTCAGGCTCGACGGACACTTTGTACTTGCAGGATTCCTCGTTGCAATAGCGGACAAGTCCTTCGCGTTTTGTGGACTTCTCCAGCAGGTACGGCGCGCCGCATTGTGGGCACTGTTCCGGAACGGGCTTGTTCCAAGCCACGAAATCGCAATCGGGATATTTGGCGCAGCCGTAGAAGACTTTTCCGCGCTTGGAACGGCGCTCAATAAGCTCGCCGCCACAACCGGCCTTGGGGCAGGGCACCCCGACAGTTTTCGGTTTGATGTATTTGCATTTTGGATAATTGCTGCACGCAATAAACTCTCCAAAACGGCCTTCCTTCATGGCCAGCTTGGCCTGGCCGCACTTGGGACAGGTTTCGTCCAGAATGACGTCGGGTTTCTTCGGTGCTCGGCCGGCTTGTGCAATCTTCCGCGTGGTCTTGCATTCGGGATATCCGGTACAGGCAAGAAATTGTCCGAAGCGGCCACGTTTGAGCGCCATCGGCCGTCCGCAATTTTCGCAGGGTTCCGGGTCGGCATCGGCGGCGGGTTGGCCTTCCTTAGGCGGCTCTTCGAGCGCCAATTCTTTGGTATTCTTGCACTCGGGATACGCTGAACAGGCAAGGAAACTTCCGAACTGTCCCCACTTTTTAACCATAGGACTGCCACACTTCTCGCAGACTTCGTCGGTGGGAATTTCCTGGCGCTTGAGATTCTCCATATTCTTGGAGGCCTTCTTGAGGTCCTTCTCGAACTTCTTGTAGAACTCGTCGAGCGCCTCGACCCACGTCATCTTTCCGTCTTCAACTTCATCCAATTCCTCTTCCATGCGCGCGGTGTACTGGATGTCGAAGATGTCTTCGAAATGCTTCACGAGCATGTCCGTCACGACGGTACCCAGTTCGGTAGGTCTGAACTTGCCCTGATCCTTTGTGACGTATTCCCGATCCTGAATCGTCGTGAGAATACTTGCGTACGTGGACGGACGCCCTATTCCTTTCTCCTCGAGCACTTTTACAAGAGACGCCTCGGTATATCGCGGCGGGGGTTCGGTGAAATGCTGGCGCGGTGTGACATCGAGGAGGCGTAGCTTTTCGCCCACTGTCAGCGGCGGTAGCGCAATGTCGTCCTCTTCGTCACCCGTAGGCTTGGCATGGATGTCGTCGTCAGTAGATTCCTCGTAAACTTTCAAGAACCCGTCGAACTTCAGAACACGGCCGTTTTCGCGAAAGAGGTAGTCCTTCGCGGAAATCTCGATGGTTGTCTGGTCGTAAACGGCAGGATTCATCTGCGAGGCGACAAACCGCGTCCAGATCAGACGATACAGCTTCAGTTCGTCCTCACCCAGATACGGCTTCAGATCATCGGGCGTTCGGCCTACGAACGTTGGCCGAATGGCCTCGTGGGCGTCTTGCGCGTCCTTCTTGGTTTTATAGAAGACCGGTTTCTCGGGCAAGTAGTTCGAACCGTACACATCGGACACGTACGACCGGACCATCTCCATCGCCTCGTCGGAGATGCGCGTGGAATCCGTGCGCATGTACGTGATTAGTCCGACTCGGCCTTCGTCACCCAATTCAACGCCTTCATACAGGCGCTGGGCGAGCATCATCGTTTTCTTGACGGTAAAGCGCAGCCGCCGGGCAGCGTCCTGTTGGAGCTTGCTGGTTGTGAATGGTGGAACGGGATTCCGCTTCTTTTCTTTGGTGACAACCGATTCGACCAGAAATTCCGACTTCTTCACAACCTCGAGAATGTGGTCCGCTTCAGCCTGGTTCTTTACCTCAGCGATCTTGCCCTTGATCTTCACCAATCGGGCACTGAACGGAGGTGGTTCGCGGCCTTCGAGCTTCGCGATAATCGACCAATATTCCTCCGGCGTGAAAGCCAGAATTTCGCGCTCACGCTCCACAATCATGCGCAGCGCTACGGTCTGCACGCGGCCTGCGGAGATTCCCCGCCGGACCTTGTCCCAAAGCAGCGGGCTGATCTGATAACCGACAAGCCGGTCGAGTATCCGTCTGGCTTGCTGCGCATCCACAATGTGCTGATTGATGCGCCCGGGTTTTTCCATGGCTGCCCGAATCGCCTTCGGAGTGATCTCGTTGAAGAGAACGCGGAAGACCTCGCCTTTGTGGTCGTCGAGAATCTCTTTCAGGTGCTGGCAGATCGCTTCGCCTTCACGATCCGGGTCCGCAGCGAGAAAGATGCGCTCAGCCCCTTTTGCTGCCGTGCGGAGTTCCTTGACAACCTTTTCTTTTCCAGGAATGAGTTCGTAGACCGGCTCGAAATCGTTTTTGATATCGACGCCCAGCTTGCTCTTCGGCAGATCCTTGACGTGGCCAAGAGAAGCCTTCACCACGAATTCCTTGCCGAGATATTTGTTTATCGTGTTGGCTTTTGCCGGAGATTCCACAATCACCAGTGATTTTTTCGCTGCCATAGCTGCTTATCTAATAAGTCGTATGCGTCGAAAAATCAACAACACCTTTTTTCAGAGGCGTCGAATGTATTTCTTTCCAGGCAGTTGCCGTACATACTCGCTGATCTCCAGTGCAAGCAGCGCACTATAAACTTCGGACGTGGACATTGGCAACTTTGCGAGCAAAGTATCGATAGAAATCGCCTCTTGCAGTGACAAGAGCTTCCACACTTTTGCCTCGGCCCCATCCAGCTTCGGCTCAGGCGCAGCTTGCATTTGAGCCACGAGCGGAGCAAAGATTCTTTCACGGATCGGGTGCGGCAATTCCTCAACCACGTCTTGCCAGTTGCTTACGAGCTTGGCTCCCTGACGGATCAGGACGTGTGGTCCGAAGCTGTTCGGCGACGTGATGTTGCCAGGAACCGCAAAAATTTCACGGCCGGATTCCAAAGCGAGCCGGACGGTGATGAGTGACCCCGAATACTCAGCCGCTTCAACCACAGCGACACCCAGCGACATACCCGCAATAATGCGATTGCGAATCGGAAAGTTTTGAGGCGATGGCGGAGTACCGAGAGGAAACTCCGAAATAACCGCGCCATTTTCTTCCACCAAATCGGCGAGTTTGCGATTTTCTTTCGGATACACGAAATCCAGTCCGCTTCCGAAGACCGCGTACGTGACGCCGGCCCTCAACGCGCCCCGATGTGCGGCGGCATCAAGCCCCCTCGCCAAGCCCGAAGTGACGGCAAGCCCACGCGCGGCAAGGTCCTCGGCCAGGCGTTCCGCGCAATTGATCCCATAACCTGTCGGACGCCGGGTTCCAACGATAGCGACCTGCGGAAGATCCGGTTCCCATTTTTTGCCGCGCAGATACAAGACAATCGGCGGATCAAAGATCTCACGGAGAAGCGGAGGATATACAGGATCGAGAATGTCTACAATTTTCACTCCCAGTTCTTCAGCCTTTGCCCATTCTTGCTCCGCCCTCTGCGCGGATTTGGATGACAGCAGGTCATCCGCAATCTCGGGCGGAATTCCCTGTGCCTCCAGTTCATCGCGATTGGCCTCCAACACTGCTTCCGGGTGTTTGAAATGCCGGATGAGGTTGTTGGCAGACCGCAGCCCGAGTCCGCGCACTAAAAACATTCTCAGGGCTGCCTTTGTTTGGTTCATAGTCCCTCTCCCTCCGGGACTGGGTTAGCAAGGGTTCGACCAAAAGGCGGAGTTGTGACAGAATATAGACCATCCCACTAGAGGAGACCCATATGATCGCAAGGCTCGTAGTCGCACTACTACTCACCAACGGCGTCGCGTGGGCACAGCATGCGGACGACGTTTTTGTTGGTCAAAAGGCACCGGAACTCAAGGACGGAGACGCCTGGATCAATACCGCACCCTTAAAACTGGAACAGCTTCGCGGCAAAGTTGTGTTGATCGAGTTCTGGGCGTGGGACTGTCCGTTCTGCGCCGAAGCGATGCCTCACATCAAAGAGCTTTACGATAAGTACGCGAAGCAGGGCCTCGTCATTATCGGTGTGCACACGCCGCGCATCGATTATGAGAAGGATATTCCGAAAATCAAACAGGCCGTGGCCAAGAAGGGCATCAAGTATCCGGTCGTTGTGGACAACAAGTACGAGATCTGGAGCGATTATCTCTGCAATACCTGGCCCAGCCATTTCGTGCTCGACCAGAATGGCGTCATCCAACTTAGTCATTCCGGAACGGGCCGGTACGAAGATACGGAAGCAGTGGTCCAAAGGCTTCTGAGTAAGAAAAGTGGTAATTAGTTGCAAAATCTTAGCGGCGAATTGCGCGAATTACGCGAACGGGCCGCGCCATTTTAGCGATTGGCAACATTAGGCATTCTTTGCGGCCCATTCGCGCAATCCGCGGTCCCAAAGACCCATAAACCTTCGGATGTTTCGATTGTTCTCAAGAAATAGTGTCATTCTAATCCTCCTCTTGCTGGTGAGTCTTCCAGCCCAAGCGCAACTATTCCCTCGCCGCCGCGTGGACACGGGACCCAAACCCAAAAACGTTCATGGTGTTGTCCAGGACTTGGGAGGCAAGCCGCTGGTTGGCGCCCGTGTGTTCGTGCGGGACCTGAAGACGAATGTCGTGCGGACTCTGACGACGGATCAGGATGGTTTGTACAAGATCTACGCGTTGCCTCCAACGGTGGATTACGAAATCTCTGCGGAGTTCAAAGGCAAGGCTTCCGAGAAGAGGGTCCTCAGCTCATTTCTAAACCGGGAAGATAACGTCTTGAACTTCCAGCTTGACGTCACCGTAGTTGACGGGGGCGGTCGCGAACCGGACGATGCCGGAGCCGAGTTTCGTACCTACGACCTTGTCGACTTGCACGCCTCGTTCGACATGCCTGTTGGCGTTCCCGCCCCGATTCCCTCCGTTCTACTGCTGCACGGCTACGGAGAGGACCGATTGGTTTGGAAAGACTTTGCGCGCCAGCTTCTGAACCGTGGCTGGGCGGTGATGGCCCTGGATTTGCGCGGTCACGGCGAAAGCAAAACTCGAAATCAGAGGCCGATTCAGGCATCCCAGGAATGGCGCACCAGCCCGCACGAATTTCCGGTCGATTTGGATCCTGCGCTGGACTGGCTGAAGGCCCAGCCTCGCATTGACAACCGAAAGATCGTTGTCATTGGAACCGATATCGGCGCGAATCTCGCCTTGATCGCCAGCGGAAGATTTCCGGAAGTTCGAACGGTCGTTGCCGTCAAACCCAATTTAACGGAGAGCCTGGCAATGGCCGGGAGTGCTCAGGACTTCAAGCCCAAGTCCGCACTTATTGTAGTAGCCGATGAAGCGGAAGGAAACCGCATCAAAGCTCTGGTGACAGCGCCTTCGCGTGTGCAGGTTGTTCCACTTTCCGGCGGCGCCGCTCAATCAGTGGCGGACAAGCGCGTCGCTGATGCCGTTTTTCAGTGGCTCAAAGAAACTTTCTGATGAGCCCGTTCGGCAATACTCAGACGGCCTCCTGGGGTGACCGGGAAGCCGTCCGCGACTCACTTGTCCCGTGGATCACGCCCCTCGGTCGGGGCGCCAGTGCCGGACGAGCCCAGAAACAGCTTGCGCCCATCGGGCAACGTGAGATCCCGGCCATTGCCCTTCAGAGTGCCGTCCTTGGCCCGATAACCATTGACGACGAT
>QHXC01000557.1:0-3245 GCA_003222815.1 Acidobacteriota bacterium
TGCGCTGCACACAAAGTCAGTCAAACTGAGTGCTTTATGTGCAAGGCCGAGGGGGAGAGCTTTGCACAAAAAGTCACTTGCTGGTTTCTGAACGTCGCCGGTTCGCATTCGCCGATCGCCAATGTCTAACAGCCACGTGCAATCAGCCAAAGCAATTGCTGAGGATATTGCACATCTTTGTTGTGTACCTGACGATTGGCGATTGCAGATTTCAGATCTAACTGCGTGGCCGTTCCCGACTTTTTGTGCAAAAGCGAGGGATAATCCCACCCACTGCGGCTTTTCTATCCGCAACAATGCCATCAACCTGGCGTCTAGTTACGACTAAGAAATTTCCCCCATAACCGTTATTTCCTGCAGGTGCACTATGCATGCGACATTTCGCTTTCTGATGCAGGATCCCCGCCATTACCAAATTGCGGTCCTGGCTTCGCTGGTCGCGTACGGCCTGATTTGGCTCGATTTTGAGATCGCCATTCAAAGCGCGGCTGCGATCGTTGGCACGGCGCTGCTGGCGCAGTACATCTGCACGCGCGCCTGGAAACTGGGGTCGCTCGATCCAAGGAGTGCGTTGATCTCCGGACTCTCGTTATGCATCCTGTTGCGAACGAACTCTCTCAAGCTCGCGGCGGCCACCGCAGTGGTCGCGATTCTCAGCAAATTCGTCTTTCGCCTCAATCGCAAGCATGTATTCAATCCGACGAACTTCGGCATCGTATCGATGTTGCTGCTCACGGACCAGGTATGGGTTTCACCGGGGCAGTGGGGCAACGCCGCTTTTTTCGCTTTTCTGTTGGTATGTCTCGGTGGGCTGGTGGTGAACCGCGCTGCTCGCAGCGATGTTACGCTCGCGTTCATTGCCAGTACGATCGGGCTGTTCTTCGGCCGCTCGATTTGGCTTGGCGAGCCGATGGCGATCCCTCTTCATCGACTTGAGAATGGCGCGCTGCTGCTGTTTACGTTCTTCATGATTTCGGATCCAAAAACGACGCCGAACTCACGGGCAGGCCGCATCTTGTTTGCGGCACTGGTTTCTTTCGGCGCCTGGTACGTCCAATTCCAGTTATTCCGCACGAATGGTCTGCTGTGGTCGCTGGCGGTCTCGTCGATCGCCGTGCCCATGATCGATTGGCTCTTGCCGGGCACGCGCTATGAGTGGTCGCGCCCCGCCATTGGCAACATTTTTTCTGAAGGAGACATCTCGTATGAAGCGTCTGATCCTTATCGCATGCGTGATCGTGGGCGTGGCCTGGTCGAGCCGGGCGCTGTTCGCCTTCTGCGGTTTTTACGTAGCTAAAGCCGATGCGAAGCTGTTCAACAACGCATCACAGGTCGTTCTCGCGCGAGACGGGGACCGAACCGTACTGACGATGGCGAACGACTTCAAGGGCGATCCGAAGGAGTTTGCCGTCGTGGTACCGGTACCCACCGTGATCGGGAAGGATCAGATTCGCGTGTCCGACCGTGCATTGCTGGAACACATCGACGCGTACTCGGCGCCGCGGCTCGTGGAATATTTCGATAACAATCCATGCCAGCCGATCATGGTGTTCAGCGCTGGTCAACAGGGCGGCGCCGCTTTCGATGCGATCCGAGTCGCGCGGGCGCGCAGCCTTGGTGTCACGATTGAAGCTCAATACACCGTCGGCGAGTACGACATCCTCATCCTGTCTGCGCGGGAAAGCACGGGCCTCGAGACCTGGCTGCGGCAAAACAACTACCGCATCCCGGCGGGCGCGTCGAGCGTGTTGACCAGCTACATCCGTCAGAACATGAAATTCTTTGTCGCGAGAGTGAACCTCGCTGAGCAGTCGAGGCTCGGTTATTCTGTCCTGCGGCCGATTCAGGTTGAATATGAATCGCCCAAGTTCATGCTCCCCATCCGGCTAGGCATGGTGAATGCCGATGGCCCGCAGGAACTGTTCATCTATGCCTTGTCGCGCCGAGGCCGCGTTGAAACGACGAACTATCGCACGGTGATGCTGCCGACGGGCATGGACGTTCCTGTTTTCGTTAAAGACCGGTTCGCCGCCTTCTACAAAGCCATGTTTTCGGAGCAGGTGAAGAAAGAAGATATGCGTACGGTGTTTACCGAGTACTCATGGGACATGAGCTTCTGCGATCCCTGCGCCGCGGATCCGCTGTCCTCACAAGAACTCCGCAGTCTTGGTGTGTTCTGGCTCGACGGGGCCGGGGCGCCACCCGTGCGTGGGACGGCCCGCGGGTCGCTTCCGGGGCCGCCGCTTCAGCAAGTATTTCTGACGCGTCTGCACGTGCGCTATGACAATGCGCACTTTCCCGAAGACCTCGTCTTTCAGGAAACCGCCGATCGCTCGAGTTTTCAGGCACGCTATGTGCTGCGTCATGCCTGGAACGGCGCCGACACATGTCCGGCCGCAGTCCAATACCGTCAGCAACTGCCGCAGCGCTCCGACAATGAGACCCGAACGCTCGCATCGCTGACGGGGTGGAGTATCGAGGACATTCGCCGGCAAATGGGCCCCGCCGTGGCGCGATAGCAACTACTGGCCAGGGTTAGCGCCGGAGCCGTTAGCCCTCAGCTCATCGCTTGATCGTCGCGCAGCAACGGCAGTGGTCCTTCGCGCAATACGACTTGCACATTTGGACCTCTGTTTCGCGCTTACCATCTTTGCACTGCCGCCAGCCGCCCATCGCCAAACACTCACACTTATTGTGATGATGGGAAGGCGTACAGTAGTCTCGTTGCTCCGGTGGCGGTTCCTGTAGGGCCAGGGCTCCAAGCGACAGCGGCAGCAGGAATAGGGCAGCTAGAAGTAAGTGTCTCATTTCTTCTCCTTGTGGGTGAGACTCACACCGGAAAAGGATCAGCCCGAGGTTACATTTTGCCGGAGCGCGGTTCTTCGAATTCCTAGTGGCCCTCAGCTTACTCCCTCGATGCCTTCAGGCGGGTAAAGCAAGTTTAAGGTATCGGCAGGATCAACGCGAGGGTTTAGTAGCGCGGGTCAAATTTTTTATCCGTTCACCCAAACGTCCTCCGGAGTACGGTGAAGACGTCGTGCGGTAAAATACATCCTTCCGTTTCGAGATGATGAATCAGCCGGAGAAAATTGAACCGCAAATGAAAGACCGCGTGGTGATGGCACACCACGCGGTCTTCTCGCGCAATGCGAGAGACGCTCTACGGACTCATGACGAAGCCATGACCTCCCGTCCCGCCGACGATCTCGCCGCGATTATTAATCCCTGTGGGTTTTTCGGTTACA
>QHXC01000557.1:3292-6610 GCA_003222815.1 Acidobacteriota bacterium
ATTATTAATCCCAGTGGCGAACGTGAACGTGCTTCCAGGCACGTCGATCGTGGTGAAAGTGCCGTGGTCCAGAACGAAGCCGTGCAAACCCCCGCCAGCCAAATAATTGCCGACGATTTGACCGCCATCATTGATCCCAAAGGCTCGCGTGGTCGTGCCGCCGGGAACGTCAATAGTAGTGAGAGTGCCGTGGTCGAGAAGAAAGCCGTGGAATCCGCCAGCGAAATAATTGCCGACGATTTGACCGCGATTATTGATCCCAACGGCGGCCGTGGCGAAGGCTCCGGGCACATCGAAGGTAGTGAAAGTGCCGTCGTCCAGGACGAAGCCGTGGTTGGCCCCGCCGGTGATGGTGACATACTCGCCGACGATTTGACCGCGATCATTGATCCCGTGGGCGGCCGTGGCGAAGGCTCCGGGCACATCGATACTGCTGAATGTTGACGCATGGGCCGGAGATATCGTCGCTGCCAACACGCCCACAAGGAACATTCCCAACAGAAACCATTTCCCATATCTCATGAGATGAACTCCTTTCTTGGTTCTCTTCCTTTTTGCCGCTTCCGCGGTGTTTGGTTTTGAATAGTGGATACGCGAGTTAAGCTCTAGGAGTTATACATTTTTGTCAAAGGAAAACGTTTCCGCTTCCGCAAGCTCATATCGATCCGTCGCTGCCGGAAGCGCATGCCATGTTGGGCTTGGTGGCCGCGCTCTACGACTACGACTGTACGGAAGCCGGACGTCGTTTCCAGCTTGCTACGGCTTGCGAACCTGTATCTGCTCAGGTCCGCTATTATTACGGGTTCTATTACCTGTTTACTGTTGGCCGGTACAAAGAAGCGGTAGAGCGGCAAGAGCAAGCCCGGAAAGAGGACCCGCTTAATCTCCTCAGCCGCGTGCAGCTCGTGCCAAGCCTTCGAGCGGCCGGAAGGTACGCGGACGCACTCAGTGAGTTACATAAAGTGCGGCAGCTCGATGAGAATTTCTGGCCCTTGTCTTTTTTGTTGGGCATTGTCCACGCGTCCCAAGGAAACTTTGCGGAAGCGGCGCCCGGTCCCCTCAAATTACAGCCCTTGCGTAATAGTTTTCCCGCGCGTTCTACGCCTATTAGAATGGAGGACAACACATGAAATTGATCCGGCTTTCCAGGAGGGACAAAGAGAATGAGCCATGGAATGAACCCTGGGCCGGACGGCTCCGGTTCTGCCCTTGCGGCCGGTGAAATGGGGTGACCTGTCGAGGAAGCGGCGGAACAGCGGCGGGCCAACCTTCAACGAAGCGTGAATGGAAGTTCCATGGAGCACGGACATGGCACATGATCGAGACGCAGATAAGCCGGCGGGGAGAACCCTCATCCTGACCCGGCGCGACCTGTTGCAACGTGCGTTCGCAGCCGGCGGTGTCATGAGCATCGCTGCCGCGTGGCCTGTCATTGCCTTTGCCGGGGAGAGGCAGCAGGACGATAGAAGACCAACGGTCTCGCCCAATCTCGCGCTCAGGCTGGCTCATTTCCTCAACCGGGCGCGATTCGGCGACCTGCCGCCGAAAGCGATCGAGCACGCCAAGATGATCATCGCCAGCACGTTGGCGAGCGCCGCGCCCGGCTCACTCATCGACTCGGCCCGTATTGTTCGCGAGCTGGTGAAGGAGCGCGGCGGCAAGCCGGAAGCCACGGTCTGGTTCGACGGTGCGAAGCTGCCTGTGAATGAGGTCGCGCGAGTCAACGCGATGCTCAGCGACGCCGCCGCCTCGGACGACAGCGACCTGCGTAACGTGGCTCACACCGGCACGACTCTCGCCTCTACGAGTCTGGCAATCGGCGAAAGCACAGGGGCCACGGGCCAGGACATACTCAGCGCCATCGTCACTGGCTACGAGGCCGCCGGCCGGATCGGCGAGGCCCTTAGCGGCGACAGGCAGGGTTTCCACGCCTCCGTGATCGTCGCCTTCGGCGGGGTCGTTGCGGCAGCCAGGCTGCTCGGACTTACCGACGAGCAGATGGCTCACGCGATCGGCCTGACCGCGACGACGATGGGCGGCCTCGGGATCGGCACAAACAGCTGGGCGCGCGAATACCACGCGGGTAACGCGGCCTTGAGCGGCGAGAGCCTGACGCGCGAGTTGGGCAAAGAGTGGGACATCGTTACGCACATGGCGATCAAGCTCGCGCCCGGCGCCCACGCGTTTCATCCCTCGGTGGAAGCGGCTGTCAACGCCGCCCGGCAGTCGGGCGTGCCGCCCGAAGAGGTGGCCAAGATCCTCGTCACCGGGCCTCAGATCCGGACAATAGGCCGCGGCCAGCCTCCAAAGGACTTGATCGAGGCCATCCACAGCCTCCATTACTTTCTCGCCTCCGCTGTTGCTGACAAGGACTTCTCCTGGGTTCACGCCACGCCAGGGAAGATCCACAACCCAGCGGCCGCCCGCCTCATCGGCCTGGTCGAGGCCGACCCGTCGCCGCCTCCGGTTCACTACGACTGGAGTTGGGGCGCCACGGTTACGATCGTCACCAGATCCGGTGCCAGGTATACAAGCACGGTTGATGCGCCGAGAGGGTCAGGCCCGCGCGGCATCGAGTGGAGCGACGTGGATGCCAAGTACCGCGCGCTGCTGCCGGACTCCGGGCTGCCAGCGAAGCGCATTGAGGAGATCTTGAATGTGATCCACGACTTCGACCGGGTGAAAAACGTCTCAGAGCTAACGGTACTGCTCGGCTGACGAGCGGATAGACGCGACACGCCGGCAACAACAAGGGTAAGGAGGGCTTTGCATAAACAGTCACTTGCTGCTTTCTGAACATCGCCGATTCGTTATTCGCCGATCGCCAATGTCTAACAGCCATGCGCAATCAGCCAAAGCAATTGCTGAGGATATTGCACATCTTTGTTGCGTACCTGACGATTGGCGATTACAGATTTCAGATCTAGCTGCTTCAAAGCCGGTAAGGAGGGACCAATGTCCAGGACTCTTGCGTTAGGAATTTTCTCAGTCGTGATGGTCGTGGCAGTGACGGCGAGTGCGCGCGCTCCGCAAGGGACCGGCGCCGCGAGCCATAAAGTAACCAAAGAGCAGTTCGAGCAGTGGAAGAAGGACCTCAATAACTGGGGCCGCTGGGGCAAAGACGATGAGATCGGGACGTTGAACTTCATTACGCCCGCTAAGCGGAAGCAGGCTGCCGCCTTGGTGAGAGAGGGCTTCTCAGTGTCGCTCGCCAGCGATGCGGACACCGAAAAGGCGATCGATAACCCGCAGCCGTATGAGCATGAGATGCTCGCACTGGGGTCCGACCGGATCGGGGTCGCGTTCCACGGAATCGCG
>QHXC01000513.1 GCA_003222815.1 Acidobacteriota bacterium
TAGTGCTTAGGGCTGGCGCAAAAATAACTTGGCAGAATGCGGGCTCGGGAGGATCTGACCAATGTTCAATTCCCAATTCTCAATTCTCATCCGAAAGGAGAAGCGGCAATCCGACATCCACTTCGGATGAGAATTGAGCATTGGGAATTGAGCATTGGTCAGATCGCCTGCCCTCGAAGTACAGCGGTCCACTGCAACCGGAAGAAGGTGTTCATTCGGGAGGGTTCACCGATGCGGAATATGACCGATGGATCGGGCAACGGAACTGATCAACTGGTTTACCGAAAAATTACGAGCCGCGGCTATTGCAATCCTAATTACGGGAGGAGACTCCGGACCCACCGCAGCGTTTCGCACGACGCGAAGTTCACGGCCTTTCGATCGCTGCGCTACTTTTTCGGGCGCCGCGCTGGAACCCCGTGAAGCATGCCTTCAACGCTGAGATCCTCGTCTACATCTGGCCAGTGCACGCCATACCCGTCACCGATAATCTCAAAGTTGTTCCGCTGGGCCGGTGTCGCATCACTCAGCCGCCACGACCAAGCCAACGGGACGCTGATCACTCGACCGTCGACTAGTTCGAAGGTGATGAATTCGTCCGTTACGGACACGCTCTTGACTCGAGAGTCCGTGCTAACCACAGTGCTCACGCCATGCCTTCCTGGATCTTTGCCAGATTCGCCTGAATAATTGAGCGAATTTGGTTGAGCTCTCTCGCGAACACATGGTTTTGCGCCAGAGTGACCGGCTCTATCCAAAACTTACAGACCATTCTTTCTCTCCGACGTGAACATGCGCTGGTTCATTGCAGTCGAAGCTGTGGAAGTAAACCCGGTGAGGACCGAGAATATCTTTGACTGTCGGCATCGCCTGCGCTGCTTCGCTCAGTACTACCGTACAACAAATTCGCGCGAGCGTTGCTGGATCGCGCTGTCCCGCTAATGATTTTAACGTCCAGCCGCCGCCACGCGCGCGTTTTTCAGCGCATACTCGTCCATTACCTCTTACTACAGCCGCGAAATCGGCCCCTTTGTAGTCGCGATCTCTGCAACTCTGGGGTTACGGGAGGACACTTCGGAGCCACCGCACGTTTCGCAGGGCGCGAAGTTCATGACGACTTCGCGCCCTGCGAAGTATGATGATTCCTGCATGCACGTGATCGCTGAGAAAGCGCTTCGGTTGTTCTGGAAGAAACATCCGGACGCGGAGTCGCCATGGCGGGCACGCGAAGTGGAGGTCGCGCCATGAACTTCGAGGAACGAGTCCGGCGGTGAAATCGGGCAAGGAGGACACCCGAATGACACCTGAAGAACGATTCACCAAAATCGAAAACGCCATACACGCATTGACCGAAACCCAGGCCCGTCACGATACCCAAATCGGCGGCCTAATTACGCAAGTCGAAAAGCAGAATGCGGGAATCGAAAAGCAAAACGCTGGAATCGAAAAGCAAAACGGGGGAATCCGTGACTTGATCGTTGTGATCCGCACGCTCATGGATGCGGTTTCCAAATTGGGCGAAACCGTGGCCGAATTAGGTGAAGCTCAGAAACACACGGATGAGAAGCTGAACGCGCTGATGGATACCGTCGATCGAATCCTTCGCAAGGGCAATGCACGGGAGGGCTGAGAATATGGCCGGGCCGCTTGACCTGCACTAGCGGCTATTCCTGGTTCGCCCCGGCGGCCGGAATTGCCGCAGTATCCCGTGCACTCTCCGACAAGTCCTGCGCTGCAGTCAACGAATCCTGCCCGAATCGAGTTTCTGCTCTACGGTAAGCTCGTCGAAACCCGGAGGAGGATTGGGTTTTTGCGTCCAGATCATTCGCTCAAACGATCGCCGGTTTATTACAATCGGCATGACAACCAATCAACGACTGTTTTTCGTTGCGCACGCGGACGGAAACGATGACCGCATTCGAATCATCAGCGCCCGCGCGCCAACGCGTCGAGAAACTTATGCCTATCAAGAACGCAGCAGAAAGAATCAGTGTTGACCTTCGTCCGGAATACGACCTGTCC
>QHXC01000514.1 GCA_003222815.1 Acidobacteriota bacterium
AATAACTGACCGTTACCTGAGAAGCCGTTACAGTCCCCGGGGAGGGCGCCACAGTGTATGTGTAATTCTGGTTGATGGTAACGTCGCTCGTAGCAATCGTGATCCGCTCCTGCGCGAGATATCGTTGCACTCGCGTTTTAATGGCCTGTTCGGTCGCATCGCCGGCCGTCGTGATTCGATTCCCCTGCAAGGTGGAGTATCGGGCCCCCTCACGCGCCGCATTCTGAAGGACCTGGTGCTCGCGGATCATGAGCCCCATATTCACAATTCCGACCAGTAGCAGCGTGAGCAACGGCAGGATCATCGCCATTTCGATGAGTGCAGTGCCTCGCTGTTGATGTTGTGACCGTCTATGGACTGGTTTCATTGCGCATCAATGCCTCAGCTTTAAGCGTTACAGAAAAGACACCAAACATCGACAGCAGGACCGGCTGATACGGCACTTCCACATGAACGATCGTGCACCCCTGGACCGGGTTCCCGGCTGTTGGGCATACCGTCTGGTCAGGAACGTGTGTTCCCTCATTTACCCAGATTCTCGTTTGGTCTGCCGGCCCAAGGTAATCATTGGTTGTTGGGTCGCAGCTAACGGATGCCGCATTAAGGAACGTACAAACCTTAGTTCTGACGTCGAACACGGATGTCAGATAGGACGTCTGACTAAGCGGAGTTACCCTGGACCGTGCACCCTCGCGGGCAGCATCCGTGACCGCCTGCTGCACGCTGATGAAACGGCCTACCTCCATCAGTCCAAGCAAGAAAGTGAACAGTAGCAGCAGGGTAAAGGCCGCTTCCACGATTACGGTTCCACGCTCCGGATTGGGTTTCTTTGCTGTCATCGTCATCGCCTGAAATTGCCTTTCCTGATAATTGACCGAGCTCGATAGGATCGCTTTATCTATTCCACATTTGAAAATTGATTAGTGTCTTACTGAATTACCCGATTCAAATTTCGGATGAGCCATCCTACTAAGCGGCAACCCCAACGGGGAATGGCCCAAAGGGCAGAGTGTGGTAGGACGGAGGTGTTACAAAATGACGTTCTCCTGCCCATAAGTCGGGTTTGCCGGAATGATTGACTGGAAGATCACGTTAGGTTATTTATAAGGCTGGTCAAGGCTTTCAGGCGATTCCATGCAGAAAAAAGAACGGTTCGCCGGCATACCGTCATGGCACCGCCGTCGCATGATCTGTAGTGTCTTTGCAGTTCCCCTGGTGCTCTCCATCCCTGCTCCTTCGCCCGGAAATTGATCTCTCTTTGGCACCTGTATCCTAAGGCGCTGCACGTTTGGGCTCTTCACCGCACCTATCCTAGTGCCCATTATTGGCTAGCGAAAGTTTTATTCGGCCCAGGCACGGAGGCGAAATGATTTCAAGGTTGGGATGCATTGGTGTAGTTGCGTTATGCATGATGGTGACGGCGGCGGGAAGTTCTCCCGGCTCACCTGGAGCGCAGGCTCCAAGTGGAACGTGGGCGCCTGCAGGAAGCATGGCGCAGGCCCGAACGGGCGCCTCGGCGGCCTTATTGCAAGATGGAACGATCTTGATTGCAGGCGGTGCCAAGTCCGGCGAGCCGCTCGCGTCAGTGGAAGTCTTCAATGGTGGCTCCTTCGCGGCTACCGAGTCGATGTTGCTCGCCCGCTGGAACGCGGCTGCCGTCACTCTCAAAGACGGCCGCATCCTGATTGCCGGCGGATCCACGTCGTCTGGGCCAACAAGCGAGACTGAACTTTACAACCCTGCGACTCGGTCGTGGACCATCGGCGATTCGATGTTGGCCTCTCGCTCAGGTCACACGGCCACGCTCCTTCCTGATGGCCGCGTCCTGATCGCCGGCGGTGAAGGCTCCGGGGCGCCAGGAAACACGCTTGAAATCTTCAATCCCGCCACGGGCTCCTTTTCGCCTGCGGGAACTCTCACCAGTTCGCGCAAGAACCATGCGGCGGTGCTGTTGTCCGATGGGCGTGTCATGATCGTTGGCGGGTCGGACGGCAACCAGATCCTGAATTCCAGTGAGATCGTCGACCCGGCCGCCGGTACGGTGTCGAGCGGCCCCAGCCTTTCCACGGCGCGTGCGGGACACTCCGCCACAATGCTCCTGAATGGCGATGTGCTTGTGGCCGGCGGATCCGATGGATCCAATGACCTCGCTTCGGCCGAGCTGTATTCACCTTCAGCGCGAACCCCTGAATTTGCCGCAGCCGCCAACATGCTTTCGGCCCGAAGCGGTCATTCCGCGTTCCTCCTGCCGCACAATGCCGCCGTCCTCATGGTTGGAGGAAGCTCGGCATCGGCTGAATTGTACCAGGCCTGGAATTCCGCCTTCATTGCTACCGGATCTCCGGCAACCCCTCGGCCGGGCGCCGCGGGAACGCCACTCGCGGCGGACGGCCTCTTGTTGCTGGCCGGAGGCCGTACCCCGGCAGCGGAACTCTACAGTTTTCCGACGATCAAAACGGACAAAGACGACTATCTCCCTGGCGCTCGCGCCATCATCAGCGGGGCCGGTTGGGCGCCCGGTGAAGCTGTAACGCTGGTCTTCACGGAAGTTCCCAAGAGGCACCCGGATCAGTTCCTCAAACTCACCGCGGACGCTTCCGGAAACCTCTACGATGACCAGTGGGCGCCGGAGCGGCACGACCTGGGCATCCGGTTCTATGTGACGGCGATTGGATCGCAGTCCGGGTCACAGGCGCAGATGACCTTCACGGACGGCGACAGTACATGGACGGGAAATGTGAGCACAGACTGGTCCACCGCTGGCAACTGGAGCACAAACAGCGTTCCGTTAGCCAGTGACAAGGCCATTATTCCGGCCGGGCGGGCACGTTATCCTGTGATATCCGGATCCAAGAAGAGCATTGGCTCGTTGCAAATAGACTCCGGAGCATCGCTTACTGTAAGCGGCGACCTTAATCTATCGAAAACTGCCTCATCATCGGATTCAGTGGTCATCAGCGGCACTCTCGATTGGACCAGCGGAGCAATGGCGCTCGCAGGCTCTAATGTTTCCCTCACCGTCAACTCCGGCGGTCTTTTCAGCGTCCGGAGCGGCACGAATGGGTTGCCTGCT
>QHXC01000378.1 GCA_003222815.1 Acidobacteriota bacterium
ATCCGCCACAGACCGGCCCGGGATCCTGGACCGGCGTGTTCTATCCGCTGTCGAAGACCGACGAATTGAAGTTTTATTCGAGATACTTTAACGCTGTCGAAATCAATTCCACGTTTTACCGTCCCTGCAATCCCAAAACCGCCGAAAGCTGGGCGCGGCGCACTCCGGATGATTTCGAGTTCACCGTCAAAGCCTGGCAGCAATTCACGCACAAGAAGGGGGATTGGACGCCTGCCGAAGTTGAAGAGTTCAAATCCGGCATACTGCCTCTGATGGAGGCGGACAAACTCGGATGCATCCTGTTTCAATTTCCTGCAAGCTTCAGACACACGCCGGAGACGATGGATCAACTCAAGTCCTTACTCGAGCTGTTTGCCGAGTACCCGAAGGCCGTCGAGCTCCGCCATCGATCCTGGGGGGATGCTCTGCCAACGCTTCAAGCATTCGATTCCGTGCCCGCGTTTATCGATGAGCCGAAGTTCAAAGATTCGATCCGCCAGGATATCGAAACTGTGGGCGGCCGGCTTCTCTACCTGAGATTCCACGGCCGGAAGTTCGACAAATGGTGGCGGCACGAACATCGCAGCGAGCGATACGATTATTTGTATAGACCGGAAGAAATTGAGCCCTATGCGATTCGCTTGAAGTCGATCCTCGAGAGCAAAGATATCCAGCGAGCATATATCTTCTTCAACAATCACCCCGGCGCAAAAGCGGTTGCGAATGCAGTAATAATGCGGGCCCAATTGGGTATTCCAGTTACTGGGGAACTACCGGAAAAGTTTGTGCAGACCTATCCAGAAATGAGGGATGTCCTTGGGCCAAGCTCGTAGTCGCGGGCTTTAGCCCGCGATCTGGAGTTTGGCATCGATGTCTTCAAGTTCACGCTTCGCCCACAGGTATGTCATGTAGCAAAACGTGAGTCCGAATTCCCCTCCTAATCTAGGAGGGGATTTTTTTCGTACCTCGCTAAATGTCCAAACTCCAGGTCACGGGCTTTAGCCCGCGATTACGAGCGGTCCTTTAATTGACCTTTGATTTCGTCGAGCTTCCGTTCGAGCCTCTTCTGTCGGGAAGCCATGAGCCATGTATAAAGGATGATGGCGAAAAAAACGGCGCTGAGCGCTACGACGACATTATTCATGGGCGAACACGACCTGTTTCAGGTAGTCGATTTCCTCTTCAACTTTTGCGATAGCGAGCCGCCTGTCGAGAAGATAAGCATATAAGAAGCCAAAAGCGATGAATGATATCGTGAGTGTCGTGCCCATCTCCGGATCCACTCCACCACCAGCCGGGCCTAAAACCGGTTGGGGATGTTGCGTGGGAAACATATATATCGCGAAATAATTGAACGGGACATCGACCATCCCCAGGAGCCCGAACACCGAGGACAGTTTTGCCCTCTTCTCCCGGTCCGGCAGATAGGCGCGCAGCATGAAATACGCAATGAAAATCAAATCCAGAACCAATTGAAGCGTCAGTCTCGCGTCGAACGTCCACCAGATTCCCCACACCGGCTTGGCCCAGATCATGCCGGTCACAATCTGCGCGGACACAAAGACCACTCCCAATTCCGCCGCACATGCGCCGAAACGATCCCATTTCAGATCATGCTTGAGCAGAAACATCAGGGATCCCACGAACAGCAGAAAGGCCGACACGTAGCCTCCCGTTGCCAGCGGAACGTGGAAATAGAAGATCCGCTGAATGTTTCCCATGGTGACTTCGGTCGGCGCATAGAAAAAGATCATGTACAGCGTGGGAATCATTGTTGCGAGTGAAAGTACAGCGAGAACCTTCGACCTCATCTCATTCCTCCACGGCAAACTCGAATACGAGATAGGACACGGTCAGGTAGACAATACTAAACCCGGCCAAAAGGTACAACCAAGAGGAGATTTCCGCTGTTTCGCCAGTCAGCACGCGGCCTGTTGCGTCAACCGCAGCAATCACGACAGGCACAGTTAAGGGGATCTGTAAGACTGGCAGCATGACTTCTTTCATCCGCGTGTTTGCAGAGATCGTCGATAGGATCGTGCCGACGGAAGCGATGGCGAGCGTTGCAAGAGCCGCAATGGCGGCGATCTCCAAAAATTGCACGTTGAATTTCAGGTTGTTGAAAATGACGAAAACCGGCAGGATCACCAGTTCGGCGATGATCATGAAAGTGAAATTGCTGGCCACCTTTCCCAGATAGATATCTCCTCGGCTCAGTGGTGCCAGTAGAAGACCCTGCAGGCAGTCGTTGTCGGTCTCCATCGCGAGCGACCGGTTCAACCCGAGAATGGCCGCGAAAGAAATGGCAACCCACAGGGTTCCCGGCGCGATCAATGCTCTCTCCAGGCTGCTGGGCTCGAAAGCGAAGTTGAAAATCACGAGAACCAGCACGCCGAACATCGTTGTGGAGCTGAGCGATTCCTTGCTCCGCATCTCAATGACGATATCTTTAAAGACAATGGCAGCCACCGGCTTCATCGCGGCACTCCCATCCGGACGTACTGGCCGTACGCTTCGCGGATACCTGGATCTTTCGCATCACCGGCGAACACAATCTTTCCGCGATCGATAATGGCGGCGCGGGTTGCGGCGCGCAGACCCTGCTCGAGATCATGGGTCGTAAGGACGACCGTCTTACCCTGAGCCACTGCTTCATCGAGCATCTGATTGAGCATTTCCACCGCGTTCGCGTCCAGGCCGGTATACGGCTCGTCCAGAAGCATGACCGACGGATCGTGAAGCATGACGCGCGCTAAGCCCAGGCGTTGGTGCAGGCCGCGCGAGAACGCTCGGGTGGGGTCCGATGCCCGGCGTTCGAGGCCCACACGCTCAAGGAGCTTCTGAATGCGGTCCTCGGAGTCCGGCATTCCGTATAGGCGGCCGAAGAACCGCAGATTCTCGACTGGATTCAAGTCCCGGTAAAGATACGTGTTGTGCGAAAGAAATCCGATGTGGCGCCGAACCCTTTCCGGTTCCTGATGGATATCAATCCCCTCGATGCGGAGCTTTCCATGCGTGGGGCGCACCAGCGTTGCTGCAATTTTGAGAAATGTTGTCTTGCCTGCGCCGTTCCGGCCGAACAGGGTGAGAAACTCGCCACGCTTGACACTCAGCGTGAGTCCGCTAAGCGCAATGAAATGTCCAAACGTTTTGCGGATGTCTTCCGATTCCAGTGCCAGTGTGTTGGCCATGGGAGTTCGCCGCCAATTCCGCCAACGCCATTCCCGTTATTGGCGAAATTCGCGGCCGATAGCGTTATGACCGAGGACCCAATTTCTCGAGCACCTTCGCCAGGTGAAACTTGAGATCCTTCAGATCCTGCTTGTATTTCTTCTCGGTGATGCTGCCCGCTTCCTTTTGTGCTTCCAGATCCGCAATCTGATCAAGCAGCTCGTCCTTGCGGCGGACGATTTCTTCCCGCCCCTTTTTCCGCGCGCGAGCCTCTCTTTGCAGTTGTAGCGAATAGCTGATGGCCCATCCGAGAAACGATCCTGCGGCGAGGATAATAAACCACGTGTGGGCACCCATCGCGTTGGGCACTTCTATCGGTCTGGCATCTTCCTGCAAGAGCAGCAGCAGTAGCAGGTTCATCAATGCTTCAGCTTAGCCCCACACTCTGCACAAAACTTGTTTGCGATTGGATTCTTGGAACTGCAGGAAGGACAAACGGCAGACTGAACAGCGCCCGGTTTGTTTTTGCGTGCCGAAACTTCACGGCGAATGAGCGCATCCAGATCCTTCGAGGATTCGATCTCGTCGATCTGGTGGAAGACCAGCGCAGCTTCAGCGCTCATCTCGCCCCGGATTTTCCGATAATCCTCTTCGGACAACTTGCCGCATTTGTATTCAAAGTCGAGATCCTGGATATTGCCCAGAACCACTTCTTTCTTCGGCTGGAGCAGGTCCCATTCGGTTTCTTCGATGATGGCGGACTCGAGCGTGTCGTCCTTTCGGAACAGCGGCCTGCAGACCGCCGCGAGTATAGCGGCACTGAGGACGCCGCAGAACAAGTAAAGCATTTAGTCTTCCGGAGTGTAATTCTTGAGTTCTTCTTCGACTTGACGCTGATACTTCGCCGTATCCACATCGGCGCCCGGAGCAGCGGCGGCCCATCTGGCCCTGAATCGGCGCGCGAAATAGACAACCAGAATCGCTCCGATGGCCAGCGCGGCAAAGGGCATGACCCACGCGGTGAGATTGAATCCGGAGGTAGGCGGCGCCGAGAGCACCGTCATCCCGTACTTCTGGACAAAGTAGGACACAATAGATTCGTCGCTCTTGCCCTGATCGATCTCGCCGGCTAACTCCGCAAGCATTGGGCCCGAGCTTGGACAATTGATGTGATTGCAGCCGGTAAGAAGCTGATTGCAACTACAGATGCATATGAACCTCTGGCCGAGCTCTTTGACGCGCTCACGGTCAGCCGCCAGCGAAACAGGAGTCGTGGCGAGTAGAAGGAGGAATATTAGCCTGTTAAACCTTAGCTTCAGCTTCTTTCCGTTCTTCTGATTGATCTGCTCGGGGACGCTTCCTCGAGACAGCCTTCTTATTCGGCAGCAATGCGATCAATGTGCCCAGGCCGAGCACAATACCACCGATCCAAACCCACATGACCAGCGGGTTGTAATACACCTGAATGATCGCTTTCTTTCCGTCACGCGTACCACCGGCGAAGACCACATACACGTCCTCTTTGAGTGTCGACCAGATTGAAACTTCCGTGGTGGGCTGGTTGCTCGCTTTATAAACACGACGTTCAGGATAGAGTACAGCGACTTTCCTGCCGTCCTCAAAGAGACTGACGCTTGCCTTTTGCGACGAGTAATTCGGAGTATCTTCCACACCCAGCTTGTCAACGCGAAGAACGTACTGCCGCATCGCAATCGTGTCGCCGATCGCGGCTTCGCTCGATGTATCGGTCGTAAACGCCTGCCCGGCCCAGCCGATGAACAGCAGGACAAAACCAAGATGCGCGACATAGCCACCATATCGACGCGTGTTGCGCAGCGTCAGATTCACCACCGCTTCCAGAAAGTTCTCACCGGTTCCGGAGCTCCGGGCTTTCGCTCCCTTGTAAAACTCCCGGATGACTGTAACGGCGACGAAGACGGACACGACCAGCGCGCCCAACGCATAGAAGGAAGACGTGAAACTGTATCCAAGGACCTTTTGGAGGATGGACTGTCCTACTTCTTCGGGCGCCTTCAGCACCGGGCGCCCAACGCCACGGATGAACAGGCCGGCGCCTGCCGCCAGTGCGATACCGGCGGGCCACAGGAAGTTCCGCTTCAGGCTATTTGTTGAAGCCTTCCGCCAAGCGAGCAACGGGCCGACGCCAGTCAAGAACATCAGCAAAATGGCGATCGGAACATTCACCTTATTGAAGAATGGCGCGGATACCGTGATCTTGACGCCCTTTACGGCTTCTGAAATCACCGGAAACATCGTGCCCCAGAAAACTGCAAAACAGGCCGCAAGCAGAATCAGGTTGTTGAACATGAAACTGCTTTCACGCGAGACCAGCGACTCCATTTGGTTCTCGCTCTTCAGATACGGCAACCGGTCGAAAAGCAGATACAGCGCCCCGGACAGGGCAACAACGATGTAGGCTGCGAAATAGCCGCCGATTGAGGATTGGGCGAATGCATGGACCGAAGAAACAACGCCGCTTCGTGTGAGGAAGGTGCCGAAGATGCACATGATGTAGGTCATGATGATCAACACCATGTTCCAGACCTTCAGCATCCCTTTCTTTTCCTGGACCATGACGGAATGCAGAAAAGCGGTTCCGATCAACCACGGCATCAACGATGCATTTTCGACCGGATCCCATCCCCAGAATCCGCCCCAGCCCAACTCAACGTAGGCCCACTTGCCTCCGAGTAGAATGGCGGTACCGAGAAAGAACCATGCCACCATCGTCCATCGCCGCGTCGTGCGTATCCATGTGTCGCCGAGCTGCCGGCTGAGCATGGCCGCCACGGCGAACGCGAACGGAACCGCAAATCCGACCAATCCGAGATACATGATGGGCGGATGGATCGCGTTCAAGATGTACTGAAGCAGCGGATTCAAGCCTTCGCCGTCCGCCGGCACGAACGGCACGCGGGCGCCGCTTGCCTGAACGGTGACGATCTGGTTGAAGGGATTCGCCACGAACAGGTGCATCGATGTGAAAAACAGCGACGTGCTCATCAACACCGCCGTCACGTAGGGCATCATCGCGGAGTGCTTTCGCCAGTTTTGAATCACAACAAGCGCGGAGTAAACGGTCAGGATCCAGCCCCAAAAGAGAAGCGAACCTTCCTGGCCGCCCCAGATCGCGCTGATTTTGAAGTAGAGCGGCAGGTCGCGATTCGAATGCTGGGCGACATAGTTGATTGAAAAATCACTGACGATGAATAAATACGCCAGGCACACAAAGGTCGTCGTGACGCAGACAAACGCGCCCACTGCGGCATTGCGGCCGCTATCAATCAGCTTGTCGTTCTTAAACCGGATTCCGACCAGAGAGGCGACAATGGAATACGCTGTCACCACAAAAGCGAGGGCCAACGCAAACTGGCCGAGTTGTGCCATAACTATTCTGCTCCGTTTCGCTTCACGCCGGCTGCAGACTCCTTCTCATATTTGGAAGCGCATTTGGCCTGCATCTTGTTGGCCACGAAAACGCCATCCTGACCCAACTTGCCTTCAACCACAGCCTGAGCTCGATCCACAAACGTATCGGGAGGCGCATCCGTTCCGACGTACTGAACGGCCAGAGTTTGGACTTTCTTCGTCTGCTGGTCCTCTTGACTGATCACGAAATTGATGACTTTGCCTTCGCGCTGAATCGAGCCGGGGACCACGTCACCAGCCACTTTGAGCCGTCGCTCGTAGGCCTTCTCTTTCGATGCATACAGTTCGGTCACGGTCTGGTAATAGGCTTTACTTTCTTGATAGCCGGAGAAACCCAGGTAGGCCAACGTCAGGACGATCACAAGGGACCCGACAAGAAACTTAAGCTGTTTGCGTTTCATGAATTTACCCCTTCGCGAAGTAGGCTGCCATTATAACACCCTAAAGAGTCATGCCATTTCACTAAAAAAATCTGGATAGGGCTACGTTCCCCATTTTGCGGCTAAAAACTCCATCGGTTCCCATCAATCGAGTAAACTGGGCTTCTATGAAGCGTTACTCGATGTTTGACCCTCCAGAGTACGTGGACTGGAAGCCTGCTGCAGGCATCATTGAGGAATATCAGCGCACCATCAGCCGGGATCCTCAACGCGCAAATGTCATTTCTCAGCTTACCCAGAAACAGCTTCTGGATCTGTACGCCGGCATGTTGCGCTTCCGGCTCCATGACATCACACTCCGGCGATGGGTGAAGCAAGGCATCCTTGCGAAGGCTTGGCTGGGTACCGGCGAGGAGGCTGTGACCATCGGTAGCGTGCACGCGCTCGATCGCAGCATCGACAAAGTCGCTCCGATGATTCGCAATGCCGGAGCATGTCACGAGATGGGAATACCAGTGGTGGACATGCTGCTTGAGTACCTGGGTACAGCAGATTCCCCCAGCCACGGCAAAGACCTTCACGTGGGTGACATGGACCGCGGCGTGATTGCACCGGTGAGCCAGGTGGGGGCGCTCTGCCCGGTCGTGGCGGGCGTCGCGCTTGCCTTCAAGCAACGTCGAGAACCTCGCGTGGTACTGACGTGGATCGGCGATGGCGCCACGAAGACGACCGCATTTCATGAAGGGATGAATTTCGCCGCCGTTCTACGAGTGCCCGCGATCTACGTTCTGCAGAACAATCAGATCGCGCTGGGCACACGATTTCAGCAGCATCAGGCAGGCCCGTTCACGGCTTGGAGCAAGGCATACGGCATCAAGGGTGTTTCATGCGACGGCAATAACGTGCTGGATACATACGCAGCGACCAGGCTCTCCGCCAACCTGGCGCGCAGCGGCAACGGTCCAGCTATTGTCTTTGCAGAGACCTTTCGAATGGGCGGCCATGCCACTCACGACGAAAAAGAAGCGCGTGAAATCGTTGCGCCTGAAGTCTTCGAATATTGGGGCAAGCGCGACCCGATCGGAATGTACGAATACTATTTGGAGAGTCAGGGTACGCCGAAAAGCGCTCTCGATGCCGTCGAAGGGGACGTCATCGACGAAATTTCACGCGCGGAGCGCGATGCACTGATCAGCCGGGAAAGCAATGTGCCAAAGCCCGAAACCGCTATGGAGAATGTGTACGCGGAAACGCGTGCGGCGAGAGCAGGAAAATCGTCAACACCAAGGCCGCCGAAAGCAGGCAGTACTCGCAAAACGCCTTCAAAGTGAACGCCTGAATTCCTACCAGCAGCGCCGAAATCACCAGTGCGATCCCCGAAAGATAGAAAATCCACCTCAGCGGACGGCTCGCCGGCGGCTCCGTCTCGAAAATTGTGAATACTGCGAGACTGAACACCGTGACGTAGAAGGCGAGGCCAAACCATGAGATCGGAATCCCCGCAACTGCAGAATATCGACTCGTCAGAACGTCGTTGCAGCCTCTTGTAATATGACAGGGAATCGGGCCGGCGTTTCGTTCGAGCGAAAGGTAAAGAGCGTCCACCATTCCAAGAAATGCGACGACCGCAATCAGAACGGCACGTGTCTTCATTTGCGGAGACGCGCTTCGATTATCTCTACGAAAGCACCAACACTTAATGTTACGTGGATCCGCTCACCATCGATGAAGAATGTAGGCACGGCATCGACCTTCGCATCTCTGGCCCGCACGACGTCCTGCAGCACCCGGTCCCGAAGCTGGGGCGAACGCATCGCCTGCATGAAATCGTTCGAATTTATTCCAATGCGACTGGCCAGGGCGAGGAACTGAGGCTCCGGATTTGGGCTCGCCGACCACTCCTCCTGATGCTCGAAGATCAGGTCATGCATTTCCCAGTACCGGCCCTGTTCTCCGGCAGCTTCCACAGCCAGAGCCGCCGCCATCGCATTAGGATGGATCGAAATCAGGGGATAATGATGAAATTCCAACCGGACCTGCTTTGGATACCGGTTTAGTAGTTCCTTAACCACCGGATGATAGGCGCCGCAGCTTGGACACGAATAGTCGCCGAACTCCACCAAAGTAATGGGCGCCTTTTCTGGACCACGGAAGTGACCGCCCCCTTTTCCCAGAACGGGCGCCGCCGAAGTCTCGGGGACCTCCTCCGGCCGCCGGCTCAAGTAAACCGCCGCTACTACTGCCACGACCACTGCCAGGAGAATAATGCTGAGAGGTTTCACTGCCTTAGACATGCCCCTCATAGTAGCGCAGCGTTTGCGCCGGGGTGCGAAAAATTTTAAAAAAACTCTTGCAATGGGGTGGACTCGATAAGAAAATTCAGCCGTCTCGTCGAGATAGTATTCCTCGTAGCAGTTGGCTACTCCAGCCAGGTACGCAGTCGGTCGCATGGGTTGCATGAAGCCCGCGATGGGAAGGAGCCCGAGCGAAAGGGACATCGCCCGCGAAACCCTCATGCGACGATGAAGGAGACTGAGAAGAAAGCCCTCCGGCAGACGAAGTGCCCGAGGGCTTTTCCTATTGGTGCTATATTGGGTCGGTGGCCGAATACACCGAGCAGCATGCCAAGTCCGGAATCGATGCGGAACTTCCCCCCATCGAATGCTGGTCCAACCAATTTCCGGGTTACGATGTCACGATCTCCATGCCCGAGTTCACGTCCATTTGCCCGAAGACGGGCCTACCCGATTTTGGGATAATTACGATCCGTTATCGTCCAAATAATCAGTGCCTTGAGCTGAAATCACTAAAGAGATACTTTCAGTCCTATCGAAACCTGGGGATTTTTTACGAGAATGCGGTGAACCGGATTCTGTGGGACGTCGTGAAAGCGTGCCAGCCGATATCAGCGAAGGTGACCGGAGAGTTCAACACGCGTGGCGGTATGCGTTCGGTCATTGAGGCAGAGTATTCCGCGCCTTCCACTCCTTCCTCAAGTCGATAACATCACGATCGTCCAGCAGGTATTCCCAAAAGAAACTATAGAAGTCCAGGGGCGTGTTATCTGTTTCCGCGACAAGTTCATCAATTTCGGCCTTGCTTCGGCCGAATGCCTGAGCGGCAGCTTCCGCCTTCAGATTGAAAGTCTCGACGTCCAGTTCGGCCTTGACTATTTCGTCGCCCAGCGCCTGGTAGAGATGGGGTTCCAGCCGTTGGAGCAACCGCCTGATGACTGCGGCGCGCATGGCGGAATGGAACTTTGTGGGGTCCATCCATTCGACTGGAGAGTTGTCGCGTTTGCGATGGTTGATCAGCGGCCACAGGCGATCGATATCGAAAGTGAGGGAACCGATGGGGTTACCATCGACCTCCACAACCACCCGCACCTGAGATTGAGTTTCTTTTTTGTTGTTGTTGGTTTGTGGCATCGCTACTCCTCTACATTAGCTTCTTCACGGCATCAACAATATGCTTGCTGTTGATCCCATATTTATCAAGCAGCGCTTCGGATGGTCCGGACCGTGGAATTTCACGGATAGCCAGTTTTACAACCCTGGCCCGATTCCCAACGGCGTTCAGCACGGCGTCTCCCAGACCGCCCTCAACGTAATGATCCTCAACCACGACGATACGTCCGCCCGTATCTTTGGCCGCATTCAATAATCCAACCCCATCGATCGGTTTCACCGAATACGCGTCGATGACGCGAATCGGAGTGTTTTCAGCCTCCAACTGGGACGCTGCCTTCAGCGCTTCATGCGCTGTAATGCCCGCGGCGACGACGGTCACGGAGTCCTTCTCCGATCTGCGCAGCACCTTCGAACCACCTATTGGGAAAAGGGTTTCATTGGAGTATAGAACAGGGGTTTTCGACCGTGTTGTCCGTATGTAACAAATTCCATGCCAGCGTGCGGCCTCCGCCATGAGCCGTTCGGTCGACACCGCGTCGCAGGGGTACAAAATGATGGAGCCTGGAACCGGCCGAAACATCGCAAGATCTTCGAGACCCATTTGCGAAGGACCATCTTCCCCAATCGAAACACCGGAGTGTGAGCCGCAAAACTTCAGATTGGAACGGGAGACTCCCGCCATACGGATTTGGTCATGGGCGCGCGTGAGAAATGCGGCGAACGTCGACACAAACGGGATTTTTCCGCGAGCTGACAGACCCATCGCCACGCCGACCATGTTTTGCTCGGCAATGAACATTTCGAGGAATCGATCTTGCCGCTCTTTCATCAGCTTTTCGGAATAGGTGGAATTCTTCGTGTCTCCATCCAGAGCGACGATGCGTGTGTCCTTGTCCGCAAGCTTGACCAACGCGTCACCGTAAGCTTCGCGCGTGGCGACCAGTTCGCCTAATTTGCGATTGACAGTTATTTCGATCGAGCCTTCGGCGCGACCGGGTAGGACGGCAGGCCGGGGTCTGGGATTGGGGCGAAAGACGTCCGAAGCGAAGGGTTGCGAAAGTTCATTGAGCGCTTTGTCGAGATCCGCCCTGGGAAGCGGCTTACCGTGCCAGCCTTCGCGATTCTCCAGCATCGACACGCCTTTTCCCTTTACGGTCTTCGCCACGATCACGCGCGGCAGAGAGTTGCTGTCTCGCCTGCATTTTTCGAAAGCTTCAACGATGTCCACATAATTGTGCCCGTCGACGTACAGGTTTGAAGCTTTGTAGTAGCTCGCCAATGCGGCCGCTTCCCAGACAGAGCCTTCCGCACATTCGCCGTCTCCAAGCAGCACGTACGTGTTGTAAGCGAGGCCGTCCATCTGCGCCGCGAGCGCGTTACCAAGACCGGCCGATAGTCCCTGACCGAGAGAGCCGGTAGCCACGTCGACCCACGGAATTCTTGGTGTGGGGTGACCCTCAAGGTCGCTGTCGAGACGCCGCAGTGTCAGGATTTCCTTCTCGGGAATAATCCCAGCTTCTACATATGCTGCGTAGAGCAGCGGCGCGGCATGGCCTTTTGACAGGATGAATCGGTCGTTTGCCGGATGATGAGGATCCTCGGGATCGAAGCGCATCTCGTTAAAGAAAATCACGGATGCCAGATCGGCCGCCGACAGACATGATGACGGATGGCCGGAACCCGCTTCCGTCGTGGCTATCAGCGAATGAATGCGAAGACGCCGTCCCTTCTCTTTTAGCGTGTCTAGCGATGTGGGCATGAATTCAACTCTTTCCACTTAGGTTAATCCAAACGGCAGGAGAATTATACAGGCAGCAAGAACCATATTGCGGCAAACCCGCGGCTCAGAGAATTTCTGATGTTTCTGACTTTCAGGGCGATCGATAGAATCGCGGCTCGACTGAATACGGAACATCTGCCGTCCGGATCGTCTCGAGGGTATTTTCGAATTGCGCGGCGTTCCGCCGCGCCTCTTCCAACTGGTTCGGCGTGAGATTGCCGATGGGGGTTTCCTCACGAACATTGCCCGCCGTGCAGCTTGCTAGTGGAATCGCGAGTGCTGTGGATTGGATGAAAGCGCGTCGGCTTAACATGGCCATCAATCCATGATCGTACTGGCGCGCGCGATACCGTTGCGGAGTGTGCCAACGCCTTCCACTTCGACCTCGATGATGTCGCCGGGCTGCATCGGTTTTGTCGTTCCTGGAGTGCCTGTGTAGATCACGTCGCCAGGCATTAGCGTGACGAACTGGGTGATGTAGCTGATGACGGTGTCTACGTCAAACAACAGATCTTTTGTGCGCTGAGATTGCCGCACCTCGCCGTTGAGGCGGCTCTCGACCAGCAGGTCGTTATAATTTACGCCCTGAACGATGGCGGGTCCGAGGACGCCGAAGGTGTCGCTGCCCTTCGCCCGGAACCACTGAAGATCATTCTTCTGCCAGTCGCGCTCGCTCACATCGTTGCCCGCTGTGATGCCGAAGATGCAGCCGGGCGCGTCGGCTTTGCTGACGTTTTTCGCTTTCTTGCCGATGACTACGACCATCTCAGCTTCGTAGTGCACGTTGTTAGCGCCTTCTGGAAAAACGATGTTTTCATCGGTGCCGATGATGCATGAGGCAGGTTTCCAGAACAACGGAGGGTGTGGCGCAGGTGCAATGTTCCGATCCGCGATATGGCTTTTGTAATTACGTCCGATCGCGGCCACGTTCAATGGTTCGCACGGCGCCAGCAGCTTTACATTTGAGAGTTTCGATGTCTTACCAGTGGGTTCCGCGCCTGCAAAGATGTTGCCGTGAAGCTCTCGAATAATTTCTCCATCGAGAACGCCGTAGGACACTTTGCCATCGGCCGTATAGCGGACGTATCGCGTGATTTTCATAATGGTCTCCGTTTGTGCCAATCGGTGGATTTTTGGTAATCCATACCGATGCTCAACACATCATCTTCCTTACCGTACGCACCGACAATCAGCATCCCGACGGGCAAGCCATCTGCGAAACCGCATGGCACTGAGAGGCCAGGCAGTCCCGTCAAATTTCCCAGAGCTCCGAGCGGGTCGTTGATCGTCCCAAAAACTTTGTCAAGATCGTCCTGAAGCTTGTTCGCAATCACTGGAAGCGTCGGCGCAACGAGTACGTCAACTTGCGCGAAAACGCCGTTTGTTGCCTCTTCGATTTGCGCCCGCATCCGAGTGGCCTGGATGTAATCGATGGCGCGAATATCCAGGCCTGCAGCAAACGATGTCTTCAAGCCTTCGTCGCTCAGCTCCGGCAGCCGGCCATCTCGAATTAGCGGCCAGAAAGCAGTACAGGCTTCGGCGCGCTGTATGACGGCGGTGACGGCTTCGTATGGCATATCCGGCAATTTAAATGGGCGAACATCATGGCCACTGTTCTTCAAAACGCCAATGGCATCTGCTACAGGCTTGGATATGTACGAAGGCGCCTCATTGATCACACCGATTCGCGCCCGCGCCCTTCGACGCGTGAATGTCCAGGAGCCGCGCACCGTCGGGTCTTTCGGGTCAACCCCGCTAATGGCATTCAGGATAAATGCACAATCCTCAACAGACCGCGCCATCGGACCGATCTTGTCGAGGGTCCACGAATTGGCCATCGCGCCGTAACGGCTCACGCGGCCATAGCTAGGGCGAAGTCCGGTAGTGCCGCAGAACGCCGACGGAGTCACGATCGAGCCCCATGTTTCCGAGCCGATCGCAAATCCCACTAAACCGGCCGCAACAGCCGCGCCGGACCCACTCGACGACCCTCCGGCCCAGCGGGTCAGGTCCCAGGGATTGTGCGTTGCGCCCGTAGCGGATGCGCTGCCGAATTTGTATCCGGCGCCACCGGCCAGCTCGATCATGTTCAGCTTGCCCAACAGCACGGCGCCCGCATCACGAAGCCGCGAAATGACGGTGGCGTCGTGATCGAATACCTGCTGTGAAAAAATTTTCGATCCCCAGGTCGTGAGAATACCCTTGGCCGCCAGAAGATCTTTGGCACCGTAGGGAACCCCATGCAACGGGCCCAAATAGCCGCCGTGTTGGATCTCGAGATCCGCGCGCTCTGCTTGTTCAATCGCCAAGCCCCGGGTGATCGTCACAAAAGCGTTCAACTTCGGATCGAAGTGGCTAATCCGGTCGAGATAGGAGAGCGTGAGCTCCTTTGATGTGATCTTCCGCCGGCGTAGCAGTTCTCCAAGTTCAGCAACTGTAGAATAAAGGATGTCGGCGTCGGCCATGGTTTTACCCAATCACACTCCCGCAGTGGAAGATCGTTCCGCCGGGCCAAATGCCTTCCCAATCTGCTCCTGAATCTGCCGCCGGAACTCAAGCGGCGCCGACACTTTCTCAAAGGGTTCGAGGGAGCCGCCGGTGCCCCGAATGACGATGGACCCATAATTGAACATGCGTCCCGGAATGCTCTGATCCACTCCGACGCTTTCGATTTTGTTAAGGAACATCTCGGCAGTCTTTTTCTGAATGAATCCGGTTTTGAGAATCACGCGCTTGTTGGTGACCGCAAATTCGGCAGAGGATCGACTGATATGTCCGGTTACCAATGGAATGGCGCCCACGATGAGGATGCCAATGCCCGTCCAGGTTATCGCGCTCGTAGTCTGTTCGGAGTTGTTCCCTCCGATTGCAACATAGAACAGCACCGCCGCGGCCGCCGCCAATAGAAGGCTCAGCAGGAAGGGCTTAGTCAACACGGACCAGTGCAATCGTGCGCGATAAGTAACCTGCTCGCCGGTGATCAGGTTGTCATCGATATAGCTCATTCTTATCCTCCAGCATTCGCGCTTGCCTGGCAGTTCCCATGCCGACATAATTTCCGCAAAAGTTTAACACCGTTAAAGGATGAGGATAGAACTATGCGACGAGCCACCATCTTCATAGGCATTGTACTCATTGCCACGTCCGCATTGGCGGAAGATCTGGTGCTGGTGAACGGGACCGTCATCGACGGAACTCTCAAGGCCCGTTTCCAGGGCAACGTCCGCGTTCGCAACGGCAAGATCGCGGAAATCGGTATCTTCAAGCCGGCTGCGGGCGAAACTGTCCTCGACGTGAAAGGACTGATCGTTGCGCCGGGCTTTATTGATCTCCACAATCACTCGGAAAATGCGATTGAAAAGAATCTGGGAGCTATTTCTCAAATCACCCAGGGCATAACCACTGCTGTTCTAGGCTCCGACGGGAGCGGTCCCTACGCGGTTGAAGAATTCATGTTGCCGTTCGATGAGAAGCCCCCAGCGTTGAACATCGCGACTTTCGTCGGACATGGGACAGTTCGCCATCAAATCATGGGCGCCGATTACAAGCGTGCCGCGACTGCGGATGAAATGAACCGGATGGGCCAACTTGTCGAGAGCGCAATGCGCGAAGGCGCATTTGGTCTCTCGTCCAGGCTCGATCGCGAGCCCGGTTCCTACGGTACGACCGAAGAGCTCATCGCTCTGGCCAAAGTCATGGCTCGCTACGGCGGGACTTACATAACGCACGTGCGCGACGAAGGCGCCAAGGTTATCGATTCCATCAAAGAAGCGATTGAGATTGGCCGCGCTGCGAAAGTGCCCGTTCAGATCGCAAGCATCAAGCTTGGGGCCGATACCGTGTGGGGAAAGACGCCCCAAGTCCTGGCCGAAATCGACAGGGCACGGATGCTGGGCGTGGACGTGGCTGCGGACGTCTATCCCTACACCGAGGCCAATCTGAACGAGAAGGATGTCCGTTCTTTTTCACAACATGCATGGGTCATGATCGCGAGCGACGGCGGGCTCGGAGTTGAGCGTCCGGGCAGCGCCGGCGCCTTTCCGCGCGTGCTCGGGCAATACGTTCGTGAACAAAAAGTGCTGACGCTCGAGCGCGCGATCCGCAAGATGACCGGCCTTCCCGCATCCCGAATTGGATTGAAAGAAAGAGGTGTTTTGGCGAAGGGCGCTTCCGCCGATATCGTCGTCTTCGATCCTTTACAAATTCGCGACAACTCCACCCCGCAGGACCCGTTCGCTGTTTCCGTTGGCATGAGGTACGTCTTCGTTAACGGAACGATGGTTCTAAAGGACGGCCAACCCACGGGCGAGCGTCCGGGGCGCGCCTTGAGGTAAGGGAGCACAGGCGGAGAGGGAGTCCCAACCGTTTGGCTATGGGTTTGCGGGCGTCAGCGCTCGGTTCACTGTTAGTTATAGTCTTCGGTCCCATCCAACTTCACAGCAGGAATCGTATTGAGTTCTGTACGGGAAGGAGATTCCATGCACAAACCCGGTTTGAGTTTCATTCTTGTCTTTCTCGTCTTGATGGTCCTTTCATCGCAGTCATTCGCCCATCCGATGGGGAATTTCAGCATCAGCCACTATGCCAGGATTAACGCGTCCTCCACGGCGATCTCCATTCACGCCGTGCTGGACTATGCGGAGATCCCGACGTTCCAACTCTTTTCGGACTGGGGCATCCGCTCGAAAGTCGAGGAAAGCCAGGCCGAAATTCAACCGATGGTTGAACAATTGGTGGCGAAATTAGAGCCGTGCTTCAGATTGGTGATCGATGGAGTGCCCACAACACTTCAGG
>QHXC01000515.1 GCA_003222815.1 Acidobacteriota bacterium
CAGACCTTCGACGAGGCCATCGAGTCGAGTGAGACGCTCATCATGGCAAAGGAGCGATTGAAAATCGTGCGTCGCGATCTTTTTGAGCAACTAGATAACGTGCCGCTCTGTCCGCGCCGCGCATCGTTTCGAAAGGAGCGGGCGTCATGAGTTTCGAAGTATCTGAGTGGAGAAGCTGTGTATGACTCTTTCTCGGGAACAACTGGACCAAAAGGTCTCGGTAGGAAGGCCACTGCAGGACTATCAAATGAACCCAGATCGCCCTCTAACGGAGGGCATGCCGCCCAAACCACTCGCACCTCCATTTGACGAACCTATTTATACAGTGAATGAAGTGGCCAAAATTCTTCGATTGAGTCCGGAGCAGGTCCGCACCATCTTCCGGAACCAGCCCGGCGTTCACGATCTATCAGCTGATTCCGCGACGTCGAGATTTCTGAAACGAAAAAGCCAGCTTCGAATCCCGCACGCGGTCTTGGTTGGTTTCTGGAAACGCACAGAAATCGCGCAACAACAAAATCTCTCATTAATGAAAAACAAACGCCCGTTGCGGCGCGCTGCTTAACTATCGTGGATTGTCTGAAGCATCAAAGTCGCGGGCTTCTGAAAACTGCAGGGGGAATTTATTGTAGCCTTAGTTTTCCAACTCGGGGGGCCGGGAAAACACCGATCCATCAATGACTTTCTGCCACCTGTTATGAGCCTGGGCCATAAATTATTGACTTAATTGATTCTATATTGAGCATGATTTACTTGTTTTAGTCCATCATGATTGACTTGTAATGATACAGCGCAATACACTTGCAGAGAGACAGCAGAAAATACTTGTACTGGTCCGAAGAATAGAGAGTCTAGCAGATGTCCACGCCCAACGAAAAACTCGCCGCTTCATTGTCCGCCCTTCAAGAGCTACAGAAGGCGGGCCGCCGGGTCTTTCAGTCAAATGAACTCAGCCGGATTCACAGAGAGCGTCTACTTCAGAACGGTTTCCTCCGCGAAGTTATCAAGGGATGGCTTATCTCATCCAGCCCGAGCGTTCGCGATGGAGACAGCACACCGTGGTATGCATCTTTCTGGGAGTTCTGCGCCCGGTATTGCGAGAAACGCTTCGGAGTCCAATGGCACCTCTCGCCCGAGCAATCGCTTCTTCTTCACTCTGAGAATACCGTTATTCCGTCACAGGTCATTGTTAGTAGCCCCAAAGGCACCAACAATAAGATCGAGTTGTTGTTCGGTACTTCCCTGTACGACCTTAAAGAACCTCAGTTGCCTCTCGCACCAGATCTGATCACCCGTGATGGTTTGCGGCTCTTTGCACCGATACCCGCGCTAATGAAAGTCTCGGAAACATTTTTTAACCGCAACCCTATTGAGATTCGTTTAGTGCTCGCGAATATTCGCGACGCATCGGAACTGCTCCGGCGCCTATTAGACGGCGGCCATTCAGTCGTAGCCGGCCGTCTGGCGGGAGCCTTCAGGCATACCGGCCGTACCGACATTGCTGACGAGATTCTCAAAACAATGACGACTGCCGGATATGCCGTTCGTGAAACCGATCCGTTCGAAACCCAACAGCCGCTCGCCGCGCGACCTGTCGCCGCGCCACCCATTGTCGGCCGAATGCAGGCCATGTGGGATTCCATGAGGGGAAAAGTCCTTGAGATCTTTCCAGCGTCGCCTGGCCTGCCACAAGACAAAGACGCTTATCTGCGTTCCGTAGACGAGATCTATCGCAACGATGCCTATCATTCACTGTCGATCGAGGGATATACCGTCTCGGTGGAGCTCATCGAACGCGTGAGGGCGGGGAACTGGAATCCTGACAACCACGATGCAGATCGGCAAAGCCGTGACGCCCTGGCGGCGCGTGGCTACTGGCAGGCATTTCAGACTGTGAAAAAAGATGTGCGGGAGATCATCACCGGAGTCAACCCTGGAACACTCGTTCGCAACACCCATCGCGAATGGTATCGCCAACTCTTTCAACCGTGTGTCGGGGCTGGTCTCATTACTCCCGGAGCCCTCGCGGGCTACCGCCACGATGCTGTCTACTTGCGCACTTCACGCTACATCCCACCGCGTTGGGAAGCAGTGCGCGACGCAATGCCCACGCTATTCGATTTCTTGGAGAATGAAACGGATGCTGGCGTACGCGCCGTACTGGGCCATTGGATGTTCGGCTACATCCATCCGTATCCGGATGGAAACGGACGGATGGCCCGTTTCCTGATGAACGCCATGCTTGCGTCGGGAGGCTATCCCTGGACAATCATCCGGGTTGAAGATCGCACGCCTTACCTCACCGCGCTCGACCGCGCCAGTATCGACGGAGACATTGGTCCGTTCGCGGACTTCATTGCCAAGCGCGTCCGACCTTCCACATAGCGTGGCAACCCGATAATCATTCCCCAGTGATCATGCTGCGCGATTCAGAGTTGCAGCCATGTCCGCAATCGCTCATCGAGAGCTTGATGATCAATGGGGGAGAGATGGCCAACAACCTTTACGACTAATCTCTCTTCTACGGTCGCAATCTGCCGCTTTGATGCCGGATGGCGCGTTCAATCCCGCGGCTTGCCCACTCCTGCAGCGGAAAGTCAGTATTCGATAAAACGGATGATACAGGAACGAGAAAAAGATCAGACGATTTACGCCCTACAACGATTGCCGGCCGAACCTTGCGACTCGTCAGATCTGTGAATGGAATTGGCAGGAGAACGACATCATTTCTGGAGCAGGTCATTGAAGACGTCATCCGCGTCGTTGTCCCAGACTTCCTTGAGCGATTCCTCAGAGAGTTTCAGCCAGGCCTCGCGCTCCATATCCGTATCGATTGTGACTCGGACATGCGCGTGTTCCGGCAATGGCAGCGGTTGCTGAAGGACTAGCTTGCCATCCTCGTAAATCGCATCAACACTTTTAATCATGACCGAAGAATAGCGTAGAGACACTCCGATGTCACCGATCTCACGTTCCTGGCACGTTCCACGGCCGTGGGATTTATCGGAAAAGTGGGAATCATGGGATCGTAGAATCTGTAAGTTACTGAAGCGAAATATGCTCTGAAGTTCGATTCCCGCCCGCGTCTGTTCCGCGTGCGCAGTTCCTATCTCCGCCTCTATGCAGTATGCGCACGCTTGTTCAATGATTCTCCGCG
>QHXC01000516.1:0-1360 GCA_003222815.1 Acidobacteriota bacterium
AACTTGTATCCAAAGCGGCAGTATCATTCACCAGCGCGAACTTTCCAATTGTGAGTGGAAAAGTAAGGCTGATTGTCAAATCGGGCTGTGGCAGGTTCCCAGTACCAAAGGTGCTGCTGGCCCGGATTAAATAGTACTGACCGGGGGAGATGCTCCCCGAAAGCGGGAAAGTCTGCCAGGTGTTCAAGCCTTCCTGTGCATACTGAACCGTGTAACCCTGCAGATTGACCGTCAAAGTTCCCCTGTTGAAAAGTTCTAAATACTGGTTGTGTGGCTTCGAATCGCTATCCCCAGTTCCAATATAGATCTGACTGATGACCAGGTTTGAAGAGACAGCTCCCGCCGGAATCGGCAAAACGGCGACGAGCAGGCTTATGAGAACGGGCACTCGGATCGAAAGTCTCATTTGCGCTCCAGAGCGAGTTGATTTCTATACGGGACCCCTAAAAAAAGAAGCACAGTATAAAGGAACTTATTCAAAATGTCGCTTTTCGAGAGGGCATTTCAATCAACGTGAGAAATTCCCGCCCGACTGTTGCCCAATCGAAACGATCCACGATCATCCTTCTGGCTTCGTTGCCGATGCGGACACGCAGCTCGTACGAACAGAATAACCGGCGGAGGGCGGCGCGAAATTCCGAAGCAGTGTTCGCCAGCATTGCTTGCTCTCCATTGCGAATCGAAAATCCCAGAGCACCCACCGGGGTCGTAATCACCGGAGATGCCATTGCAAAGGCTTCGAGAAGCTTCACTCGCTGACCGGTTCCGGAAAAGATCGGCGCCACGAAAATTGTGTTAGGAACATGGAACAAGTCTCGCGTATCGGCGATGTATCCTGGGAAAACCGCATTGGGTGCATGCGGCAGCGTGTCGGGAACGTGCGATCCTGCGATGACGAATTGGACATCCGGAAAATGCGGCGCGATTTCGCTCAGCAGAAAATCCGCTGCCTCAACGTTTGGAGAGTGCCGAAAATTGCCGACGAACAGAACTTCAACAGGCCGCTCTATTTCTTCAAGCGAGGGTCGAAAATAGGCTGGATCTATTCCGATCGGAATATGTCGAATTTCAGCCCGGTGAGCGTAGGAACGGAGATAATCGGCATCTTCCTTTGTCATCGTCACAACCCGGTCAAATCGGTTGCAGACCGAAATTTCATAATTCAGTATCGACATCCATCGATAGAAGAGCCTGAACCTTTCGATGGGCTCGCGAGCCTTCTGGAACGCTTGGTAGGCATTTGAGGACAGCACCTCATGAATCGTGAGAATCGAAAAAGTTTCGCGGCGCCGGTATTGCGACATCTGCAGATATTCGCATTGGATGACATCGACTTTTTTATTTCGACAGGCATGATCCA
>QHXC01000516.1:1430-5530 GCA_003222815.1 Acidobacteriota bacterium
ACAAAAGAAATGACCCGGACGCTATGTTGCTCCGACAAGATTCGAATGTTGTGGTACATCCGAACACCTCCACCATGCATGTGCAGGACGGGAGCATAGGCGGTAAGAAACAGAATGTTCATGAAGTACGCGCAAGTACATCACGGTCCGTGATGACGGAATGCTGTATCGCTCGGTGACGCCTCCACAAGGCGCGAGGCAATTGCTGGAATGCGCGGAAAAAGGCTTGAATTTCAAACAGCGGATCGGTCTGAAGCATCAGACGACCCTGTATTCGGGGCAGCCTCAGAAAATGATCGAGCACCATGTCCAAATCCGTAACGTTCTTCCAAGTAAAGAGATACTGGTTCCTGCGAATCGTATTATCCACAAAGCGATTTCCGAATTTGGCGCGGCTGGTCGCCCGGTGTTTATGAATGACGCGGCTCGATGGCGCCATGACACATTTCCAGCCGCGTTTCCAGGCCTGATACGAAAGATCGGTATCCTCCATATAAAACGGGGCATAAAGACCATCGAATCCACCGATCTCCTCGTATTTCCTGCGGTCCAAGGCGCACGATCCCCCACCAGCCCAGAAGACCGGGATTACCGCAGCGGCTTCATCTTCAGCGTGAATTTCGTCGTGCCAAAAATAGAAAAATCCGCGGTCGAATCTCGCGCGGGTTTTGCCGGTCTCTTCCCGGCGCCGCGAGGGATCGGAAAGGAAAATCTGGGAGGTGACGGCAAATATCGATCGATCCGAAAAGCCGTCGAGAAGGGGTTTTAAGAATGTGCGATCCACGACCATATCGTTGTTAAGAAACACCACGATTTCAGTACGGACTTCGGCGACGCCACGGTTATTTCCGCCTCCAAAGCCATAGTTTCGGTCGAGCGCAAGGACGCGCACCTCCGGAAAATAACGCTGTACAAAGTCCACACTTCCATCAGTACTGCCGTTGTCGAGAATCGTTGCAGAACGCGGGCCACAGCCCGCGACTACAGAATTGTCTGGGCGTTTCCTCGGAGTCGCGGGCCTCAGCCCGCGCCCCACAAATCCGATGAATCCCGCTATGGTGAAACCCAGTACAACCAGCAAATCAAAGGGAAGAAGCAGCACTAGATAAGGAACCAGCCGAGCCCTTCCCCCCATGATCAGCCAAGCCCAACGGCACTCTTTCCGTGAAAGTAAGCCGCGAGCGCTTCGCGCCAATTTCGCATACGATTTAGCCCAAGCGACTTCAGCCGGGCGTTTTCCAGAACCGAATATCGCGGCCGGATGGCCGGCGTTTTATAAAGGTCGGATGTGGTTGGTGTCACGTCGGCATCGACGCCGGCAAGTTGAAAAATTCGGAGTGCAAACTCGTACCAGGAGCAGGACCCCTCGTTGGTCATGTGGAAGAGTCCGTAGTGAGCCGTCGCGAGAATCGCCGCAATTTGATGGGCAACATCAACCGTGTAGGTCGGCGTCAGCACCTGGTCATTCACCACTTGAATGCCTTCTCTATTCCGCGCCTTCGCCAACATGGTTTCGACAAAGTTGCCCCCTCTCCCACGGCTGCCTGCGTTTCCGTAAAGGCCGGACGTTCGGATCAAAAAATATTTCCGGGCACCAGAGCGCACCAAATATTCACCGGCCAGCTTTGAATTGCCATAAACGCTGAGGGGCATCGGTTGGCTTTCTTCCGTATATGGCACGAGACTTTTTCCATCAAAGACATAATCGGTACTGATGTGGACCAGTACGGCTTCCAAGTCGTTTGCAATTCGAACAAGATTCAGAACGGCTAGCGCGTTGGCCTGGTACGCCATTTCGACGTTGGACTCGCAATCGTCCACACGATGATAAGCCGTCGTGTTGAGAATCACTGTGGGACGTGCTTCGGATATCGCAGCGCGAGTCCCAACGTGATCGAGCACGTCAAAATCGTCGCGCGTAAACGGCACAACGATATGGTCGCTGAGGACTTGTTGCAAGTCCCTACCAAGTTGTCCATTGGCTCCAAGCAGTGCGATCTTCATCCGGCTCGAGAAAGATAATATGATAGATATGTCACGGAGTTTTACTGCAGTTCAAAAATCGAGCAAGGAGACCACCTATGGCCAAGGATGTAAATGCACCGAAAGTCGGCGATGAGGCCCCAGATTTCGCGCTGAAGTCTCATCTGGATTCAGAAGTTAAGCTCTCTGATTTCCGGGGCAAAAAGAACGTCGTGATGGCGTTTTACCCGCTTGCTTTCACCCCAGTCTGAACGGTCCAAATGCCGGCCTACGAAGAGGATCTCTCCGAGTTTGCCCGGTATGACGCCCAGGTTCTGGGCCTGAGTACTGACACACTTCCTACGATCAAAGCATGGGCAAAATCGCTAGGGGGCATCTCCTATCCCCTGCTCAGCGATTTCTGGCCGCATGGTCTGACCGCCCTGAAGTATGGTGTTCTCCGGGCTGAGGGTTTTACCGAGCGCGCCATATTCATCGTCGATAAGAAGGGGATCATCCGGTATATCGACATTCACCCGATCGGTGACCAGCCCAAGAATTCAGTGCTTTTTGAGGAGCTGAAGAAAATCGCGGGCTAGATTTCGGAAAATGGGGACGTAGCCCTATGTCCCCATTTTTCGTTTTTTCATTAGGGCTACGTCCCCATTTTCCGAAATGGAACTCTCCCGCAGTTGCATTCCTTATACGCCACTCAAGCGAGACCTGAAAGACTGCCGCATCGGGCTGGTCAGCACATCGGGAGCATACGTCGAAGGAATGGAACCCTTCACGGAAAACGACCTTAGCTTTCGGCTGATACCCACGGACACCGATACGAAGAAAATCCACTTCGTGCCGGGACACTTCGATACGTCCAAAGCCGCGCTCGATGCCAATATCATGTTCCCGCTTGACCGGATCCGGGAAATGCTCGCGGCCGGCGCGATTCGAAAGATTACGGACCACCATGTGTCGATGGGACTCACAACAGAACTGCGGAAATTAAAAGAAAAGGTAAGTTGGGATATCGCGGAAGCAATGGTGAAAATGCGGCCGGACGTTGTAGTACTGACCGGCGGCTGACCGCTCTGCCATCGGACGGTCGTCACGATTCAACGCGCTATCGAAACGCAGGGTATTTCAACGGTGCTTATTACGGTTTCTCCGAACGAGTCGGAACCGGCCGGACCGCCACGCGCTTTATACCCGAAGCCTTACGAACCCGGATCGTCGCTCGGCCAGCCGAACAATACACAGCTTCAAGCGCGTATCCTCCACGACGCACTCAATCTGCTTCATTATCCCGCTGAACCCGGAACGATCATCACGAAGGACTACTCGGCCTAACAGCACAAACAAAGGCGCCAAGACACAAGCTAAAGCCCGCGACTACATGCATGCCGAAACGTCATCGCTAAGCCTGTAGTCGCGGGGCTTTAGCCCGCGCCCTTGCTTTCATAATAAGACGACAGTTTGGAGACTCGTGATCTCGATCCGCTTTCCGCATCGCGGATTACTGCATCGTAAGACGTCATCCACACGCACCATATAGTCCCGCGCCGCTTTGAAGCGGGCGCGATCATCTTCGGTCGCGCGAGGCGGCAAGGACTGCTTCTTCGTTCGGCGGATCCACCGAATTTGATATGGAGCCGACTGCTTGCACGACGAGCAATAAATCGTGTGTTGCTTCGTCTCGTTTTTCTCCGTGAAGAAATCCCTTTCCTCCAAGCTATTCTCCCTTGGCTGCAATGCCTGGCATCGTCATGCGCATCGGATCGAGGATCTCGTTGAGGCGTTTTGGCGAAAGAATCTTCTTTAGGACCGCAATTTCCCGAACCGTCTTGCCGGTCGTGTATGACTCCTTCGCGATCGCAGCCGCAGCATCATACCCGATCTCTGGCGCCAGGGCTGTACACATTGCCAGACTTTTTTCGATCATCTCGTTGCATCGTTCCTTATTCGCCTCAATGCCTGAAATGCAACGGTCCGCGAAGTTGCCGGCTGATGCCGCAAGCAGGCGAACGGATTCCAGAAGATTATGGGCCATCACCGGCATCATGACGTTCAACTCGAAAACGCCGGCCTGACCTCCGATCGTGACCGTCAGATCGTTGCCGATAACCTGCGCGACAGCCATC
>QHXC01000517.1 GCA_003222815.1 Acidobacteriota bacterium
AAGAATGATCATGGCGACAGAGAAGTAGATCACCAATCCGGTCACGTCAACGAGCGTCGCAACGAATGGAGCCGAGGAAGCGGCGGGGTCGAATCCCAATCGCCGCAAAATAAAAGGCAACAGCGATCCGATGAGCGTACCCCACAAGACAATTCCGATCAGCGCCAGGCCGACGGTCAGGGCGACTAGCAGCCAATGAGGTCCATAGATAGCCGAAAAGGCGGACCAGATCGAGATGCGAAGGAATCCGATGCTGCCAAGGATTCCGCCGAGCGCTAACCCCGCCAGCAATTCCCGGCGGATCACGCGCCACCAGTCGGCGAGGCCCACCTCCCCAAGCGCGAGCGCACGAATGACGAGTGTTGCGGCCTGGGAGCCCGAGTTGCCGCCGCTGGAAATGATCAGCGGAACAAACAATGCCAGCACAACGGCCCGCGAGATTTCTCCCTGAAATACGCCCATTGCTGTAGCTGTCAACATCTCTCCAAGGAAGAGCGCAGTCAGCCATCCGGCGCGCTTGCGAATCATGCGAGCGAACGCGATACGCATGTAAGGCTCGTCGAGGGCTTCCGATCCTCCGATGCGTTGAATTTCCTTCGTTGCGGCTGCTTCGGCAACATCCAAAACGTCGTCGATCGTGACGATTCCGATGAGCACGCCGGCCGTATCGGTCACCGGCAGGGCCGTGCGGTCGTACTGCCGGAACACGGCGACAGCGGCGTTCTGGTCATCTGTCGCCTTGAGCGCTACGAAACGGCGATCCATGATCCTGGCCATGGGTGCGGATGTGGTCGAGCACCTCCCGGACGGTCCAGTGCTCACGCACGCCGATGTAGTGCGGCGTCATGAGCCTGCCGATGGAATCTGCCGGATAGCCGAGAAGCGTTAAGGCGACCGAACGTTCTGCCGGCGTGAGCAGCGCCAGCATCTGCCTAGTCACTTCAGCCGGCAACTCCTCGAGGAACATCGTTCGATCGTCTGGCGCCATGTTATTCAACAATGCCGCCACGTCTTCCTGGGCCATGGCCTTGAGGAGCGTCTCTTGCTGTTCGCGAGACAAGTACTGAAAGACGGCTGCCGCTTCCTTGCGGGGAAGAATACGAAAGACGATGACCTGATCTTCGAGGCCAAGCTGGGTCAGAACCACTGCCAGATCGTTCGCATGACGATTGCGGACGAGATCTCGCAGCCGCGAATAGTTACGGGCGCGTACGGCGGCAGCCAGTTCGTCCGCCGGCCGAGCGACGTTTTGGATGATGGCGAGTGCTTCTTCGCGCTGGGGACCTGTGAGCTGTTGTTCCATTTGTGTCAATGCTGCCCGAACGACGTCATGATGATGCACCTCCGGTCCGACAGCTTTGACGGCTTCGAGCCAGACGCGGTGGATCAGATCAAGGTCTCCGGGCGTTAAAGCGGGAGGATGGGCCCCAAGATGGTACGAGTCTGTCCTTCCACTGTGACGATAAACAACCAGCCGGAGTTGCTGGCTCTTCGGTTTTTCGGCGCGTTCCCACAGTTCGCCCAAGAGTCGAGCTTGTTCGTCCGCTGAAAGCGTTGAGGATTCGCCGACGTATACGTCCGACGAGTGCAGCCGTTGTGCAACCGCAATTACGCCGTCGAATACATTCTGAGCTGGCACGATAAGCAGCCGAACTGGACGGCCATATCGTTCTGTCAGCGCGACGACCTGAGAAAACAAATACCGCTCGTCTCGAGTCGAGCCTGTGCCTTCTCCCGCATCTTCGTCGATGCCTAACAGACGAATGGTGACGACCACCACATCTCGATCGCCTGCGGCCTGAAGTGCACCGACCAGATGCGCCAGAGAATGCGGGTGACGCACGGCCACTAAAACGTTCTCCGGACGGACTTCCACTTGTCCAAGAGAAACGTCCGGTGAGGTCAAGAGTTCGAAGGGCTCCTCCTGATCCGCAACCGACGATCTGGAGCCCTTGCGGCCGACGGCCATGGAGAGCCCCAAACCGCCGATCAGACTCGCCGCAGCGATCGAGGGAATGTCGCCCAGTAACAGCATGGCCAATGCGCTCAAACTCACCATGGCACCAACCGCAATCAACCCCACGGGTATTTCACGATCCGACAACTGTAGGTTAATAGGGGTAGAGAAGGGCTGGGGTTCACGGCGGGTTGTGCGCAAACGAACAATGGCCGCGATCTTCAACAGAAGAGCAGCCGCGATCGAGATTCCGTAGGCCCGGCTTAACCAACTTACCTGCGCGCCGCTTGCAAAGGTGACAAGCACCGCTGCAGCGGCAGCGACGTTGATGGAGCCGGCTGTGCCGCCGCCGGAGGCCGGACGAGCTAGTTGTTCGGAAAGGGCGCCTCGTGCCGACAGACGTCGCAGTAGTTGTTCCGTATCCTCCAGAGCTGCGTGTGCAGAGGGCACCAACATCAGGAAAGCGGCCGCGAGGACCATAACGATGACCAGACCTTCTGCCACCGCCGGTAAATCCAGATGATGCGCCAGGCCAGAGAGTGGAGTACTCGCCCAAAGCAGCGCCTGGTCCGGGGGCACAAGTAGCACGAACAAGAAGGATGAGAACACGGTGAGGACAAAGACGAAAACAACGATAAAGAAGCTCGTTTGACGCACGGCTTCGAGCCGCGGTGGGGCAAATTCATTCGCTGCACGCGCCAGGGTGCCGCCGCCACCCAGCGCCGGAAGGACGAGAGCGAAGCCGGCAAACAACTCCAATGCCCGTTTAAGGAACGATGCGTTCACAGCACGTCTCTGGAAGGGTGCCAAAGACAGTTCAAGGACGGGGACCCCATGGCGCACAATTGTCGTAGCGCCTAATACGATCAGTGTGAGGATCAGCAGGACGCTAACCCACACCGCTTTCGCGCCAGCCGTCGAGGGGAGTTGGAGACCAAGTCTGGCGCGGGTCCAGAACAGTCCAATCAGTATGATCGCTCCGACAGTGACCAGTTCTTGGATTGTCAGCCGCGCCGTCACGCTCCACTCCGACATCCAGACGGCGCCAAAGCTGACGGCATACTGCCCGCAGAGCGCGCAGGCCAGAGCCACGAGAAGCAGTCGTTCCGTTAGTACTGCTGCTGTTGCAATGTTTGCCACGCGCGGACCGAAAACACGTTCCGTGCGGCCAATCAGACCACCTGGTATGAAAAAGGCCCAACTCTCAATGTCAATGCACCGAACCAGCGCGCTGAGCGCACAGGCTACCAGGACGAACCACGGTGCGGATTCTCCGATCACGGAGCGTGCAACCCCGATCACAAAAAAGGCAGCGATGCCTAACTCTGCCAGCGCCAGCGCCGTCGCCTTCGAAACCGACATGAACGACAGCAAAGCCGTCGTGGATAAGACGACTCGGACCTGGCGCTTCGGTGTGAGAGGTGGAGCCGCGGATCTCA
>QHXC01000518.1 GCA_003222815.1 Acidobacteriota bacterium
GAAGTTAGGCGACCGCCGGGTTCTTATAGATCGTCCCCGGGCTCCTCCGGCTTGTCTTGGTCCAACTCTTCCGATGATTGAAGCACTTCGCCAAGGATTTCACCGCCAAGGAGATGGCGAACAGCTTGTTTCGATGATAAAGTCCGCGATTAGAGGACGATGCCGGATGATTCGGTCTGTGTTCATCAAAACTTTCCTGGTCGCGTGGGTTGCGGTTGCTCAACGGATCAGTGGAGAAATCCGGCTTCAAGTGACAGACGTTACCGGTTCCACCTTGCAGGCTTCCGGCTCGATCGTAGGACGGGCGACCGGAGTGGAGCGGACGTTTGAAACCGATGATACCGGCCATTCCACTCTCCGTGGACTACCGCCAGGCCGATACGAGCTGATCGTACGAAGTACCGGTTTTGCGCCACACTCCGATGTGATTGAGATACAGTCGCAGCTTCCAATCGAGCACCGAGTCACTCTGGACCTCCTGCCATTGAACACGACCGTTGATGTTACTGAAGTCGACACATTGCTCGATCCGGCGCGGTCCGCTCAGTACCTGCCGCGGCAGGCTCTGGAAGACCGGCCCGCTTCCGCTCCGGGACGAGCCGTGCTTGGTCTGGTCAATACGCAGCCCGGGTGGTTGCTCGAAGCCAACGGCTCGTTGCATCCACGTGGCTCGGAATACGACGTTCAATACGTCATCGACGGGATCCCGTTTTATGACAACCGCTCGCCGGCCTTCGCGCAGTCGGTAAACATCGAAGAATTCCAATCTCTGAATGTCCGGACCGCAGGATACCCCGCCGAATTTGGTCTGAAGCTCGGGGGCGTGATCGAAATGGCGAGTGAAGAAGACACGCATCGCGGACTCCACGGCAGCGCCACGCTTCAAAATGGCAGTTTCGCCAATCGCGAGGGTTCTCTCTCGCTCCGGTATGCCCGAGGCCGCACGGCCGTCGGTATTGGCGGGGAAGCGATGCAGACCGATCGATACCTGGATCCGCCCGTCGAGCAAAACTACACGAATCGCGGCAACGGTGGTGGTCTTTCGACTATGTTTGAACGGCAGTGGTCCGATTCCGGTCGCACTCGTTTTTACGCGCATCGGCGCGAAACAACGTTCATGGTCCCCAATGAATTGGTTCAACAGGCTGCCGGGCAGCGGCAAGACCGGAGTGCCGGCGAAACCCTGGCTCAGGTATCGCACACCCATATCTTTACACCGCGCGTCCTGGGGCAGTTCCGCGCGATGATCCGCGACACGGACGCTCGTCTCTGGTCGAATATTCTGTCAACGCCGATCCGGCCGTCACAGGATCGGGGATTCCGCGAGACGTATCTTGCCGGTAGCGTTGCCGGCCATTATGGCCACCACGAACTGAAAGCCGGTGTCGAGGGCACGTTCTCATCCGTTCACGAAGATCTGAGCTTTCAGATCATCGCCTATCGACTTGGAGATATCCAAATCTTTGACCGTGACGTTCCACAAAATTTTCATTTTTCCGATTCTGCGCGTGGCCACACTCAGTCCGCTTTCATTCAGGACACCTGGACCGCTGGAAATCTAAATCTGAGCACAGGCTTGCGTTTCGATCACTATCGTTTGGTACATGACGAAACTGCCTGGAGCCCCCGGCTGGGACTGGCCTATGAAGTGCCCTCCGTCGGAATCGTGCTGCGCGGCTCGTACGATCGTGTGTTTCAGATTCCGGCTATGGAAAACATCCTGCTTGCCAGCTCCAATCAGATCCGAAATTTAGGCGGGAAAGGCGCGTTCCTGCCGTTGGCTCCCTCGCGCGGCAATTTTGTCGAGACGGGTTTTTCCAAGAGCGTGTCGAACCATGTTCGGATTGACGGCAGCTGGTATCGGCGCAGCTTCGATAATTTCGGCGACGACAGTCTTTTGCTCAATACGGGAATCAGCTTCCCCATTGCTTTCTCCGAGGCCACCGTCCGGGGGATTGAGACAAAGATCGAGATCCGTACTCTCGGACCGTTTAGCGGACAATTGAGCTATAGCAACATGAATGGAACCGGCCGGCTGCCGGTTGCCGGAGGGTTGTTTTTAGGAGGCGAAACCGATGCGCTGCTCGATGGAACCGGTTCATTTCCCATCTCCCAGGATCAACGCAATACGTTTCGTTCCCGGTTGCGCGTCCAGCCTCACTCCCGGGTGTGGTTTGCGTTGGCGTCTTCCTACAACAGCGGCCTGCCCTTTGAGATCGAAGGGCCGTCGAACGCAAATTTCACCGCTGAGCAGTACGGCGCCCGAATCCTGCAAAAGGTGAATTTTGAGCGTGGCCGTATCCGGCCGTCTGTATCTCTGGATATTTCCGCTGGCGTGGACATTCTTCAGTCCGACAAGCTCAAGCTTCGCTTGCAGGCGGACGCATTCAATCTGTCAAACCGCTTCAACCTGATTAACTTTTCCGGTTTATTTTCTGGAACAGCGCTGGATGCTCCCCGCAACTTCGCCTTGAGAGTACGCTCGGAGTTTTAGAGGAATCTACTGCGCGAATAAACGACTACCCCAAAAACCGTCAGGGGAGCGGGATCTGTTTCAGCATCCGATCCGCATGCGTGCCGTGCCAATAAACACGGTTGCATGAGGGACAGATGGCGAAGCGTTCTTGAGTCAGGTAGACGTAGGCCGGGACCTGCTCAAAGACCGATTCTTTGTCGACATCCTTTAGAAGGACGTTGCACTCGAGGCAGCGGGAGAAAACGGTGAATGTCCTGAGGTCGAATGTCCGCAGGACCTGCTGGATCTGTTCCTTGTAGTTTCCGCTTGCGATCAGGAGGCATTCTGCTCGGCTTCGACGCGCCGCAAGACCGGTGTCGCGCGTGAGAATGACGCGATTTTCCTGTTCAGCCATCCTGACGATTTCGTTATCTTCATAGGCATTGGAGTACGCTACATCGAGACCCAAGACCCGCAGCCAGC
>QHXC01000519.1 GCA_003222815.1 Acidobacteriota bacterium
ACGCGCCCGTCCGGCATGATCACCGTCTTGAGAAATCCCAACGGGCTGCCATTCCACGCCGGGAGGAACTTCACCTTAATGTTGTCGCCAGCGTGGAGGGCATTCGGCCCGGTTTTACCGATTCCCCTCTGCGCGAGGGCCGTGGCGGAACCGAGTGTCATCACCCACGAGGTTGTCGAGCCGTCTTGATTCTTGACCGCAATAGTCAGCGACCCGTGGGGATTGACAAACTTTAAGCTTTCAACCGACCCCGACATCTCCATTTCCTTCTTCATGTCGTACACGCCCGCGAGGGAATGATGAGCCTGCAACGAGCCACTGGCCATCAACCATCCGCACAAGGCCAGACAACCTAGAGTTCGCTTAATCATGCGTGCGCCTCCGAAAAAAAGAATTGTGATCGGCACCACATGCCACCACGTAGCCACTGCAATAAACGGGAACAACGGCGGTCGAAGTTTAGCACCATCCGTTTTGAACAACAACGATGGGATCTGCGTACAGATCTCGTATAATCCAGCCGACCTCATGACGATTACAATTGGCGATTTCGAACACCGCCCACCGGATGGTCGCGCGATATTGCAATAAGGAGAAAACATGAAGCGAATCGAATGTTTCCTCGCCGCCGCAGGGCGCCACTCACACCGCCGAGATTTCCTATGCGTTCAACAACCCGAAGGGACAGGCGAACCAGACATGGGACGACGTGGACACGAAGCTCGCCGCCACAATGTCCTCGTACTGGGTCAACTTCATCACCAAGGGGGATCCGAACGGATCGGGCCTGCCGAATTGGCCGCAATACCGCGACATGAACAGCAAAGTGATGGTGCTCGGTAACACCGTCCAAGCCGAGGCTGCGCCACCGGTGGACAAACTGAAATTTTACGCTGCGGCGTATCAGCGGCTGCTCCGTCTCGGCGGGAACTGAAGCGCCACCGGCCATGCTCTCAGAGGGGAGGGAGTTTTGGAAACGAAGCAACAAATCCTGAAAGCCATCGAAGATTTGCCAGATGATGCAACCGTCGAGGATGCCCTCGAACGACTCTTTCTTTTTCGTTGATTGTCAAAATGGTGATTGGCCGGTCGGATCTCTCGGCGCGAGGGTGAAGCTTCCGTGCGCGGGAATGGAATAAGCAAAGGTACTGGCGGTCACATCATTAAGAGTGACAACGAGAGGATTTCTGGCGGGGTCAAAGAGATCCAGCCGGCCAGAGATGACATTTCCCGTTGGATTCACCAAGCCGAAAATTGTTGCCCAGCCTCCCGACATGGCGAATTGCGGAAAAATCAGGGCGTTCGGTCCTCCGACAGCTCCGTGTTGAGGCACGGTCGCTGTACCAGCGGACGGAACAGGCACTGTGCTGAATTCCTGCCCCGAAAATCGCAATCCGGTGATCGAGATAGGAACTGAGCTTTGAATACTCAAGCTGCCTGTGAATGCGGCTCCAAGCGTGCCTGCCGGGAACAATTCGCTGACAAATCGCGCGATTTGATTGCCAGCTCCGATGGACAAAAGAACAGGCGAGGCTGCGGGCACGCCTTTCGAATCGCGCAATGTCAGCGTGACTGTTACCGAGCTGTTGTTTGGATTGGCGATGGCGACGCCGAGATTCCGGCCGATCGTCTGTACGAAATCGACGAGGAGCGATGTGTCCGCCGTGAGAGGAGTGGGAAGAATCGACGCCAGCGATTGGACAATGGCATTCTGCACTATCCCGTAGGTCAGCGTCGAGGTGGGAGCCGGCGTTCCGGAATCGGGAGTGATGATAGCGTAGCCGGTTCGAATCGTTCCGGTCTCCACATCGGCGATCGGGAGGGTTCGAACAAACCCTACAGGCGCCGATGCCGTCCCGCCGCCACTGGATCCAGGATTCGTCACAGTGATTCCCAGATTCAAAGAAGAACCAAGCGCTGGCGGCACAAACGCAACGAGATGTTGAGCGCCGAGATAAAGCGTCACAAGCCGGGACTGCCCAAGTTGAACAATCGAATTCGGTAGGAATGATGTGCCCCGCACCTCGATGGCGGTCGGTCCGCCAGCCACCCCATTTATGGAAAGTACGCTGCCGATCACAGGCGGGGTGGTCGTATAAGGCGCAGGAGTATAGAGTCCGGCGAAGATTGCGTGGAACTCTGTGCCATTCAAATTGGAAATTCCGAATGTTCGTCCGTCGTCGAGCAGGACATCGGGAGTGAAGGGATGATTCGCGCTCGTCTGAGGAAATATCTGATCGGTTTTCGGATCGTAAGAAACTGCCGTCGCCGAAGACAAATAGGTGACGGGTCCAACGGCAATCGGCAGTACCTCACTGACAAGCACATTACCCGATGGCAAAACGACCGCTCCATGAAACGGAGATCCTCCTCCAATTGTTATGGTGCTTGGCAGGAGAGTATTCGTTCGCGCGTCGTAGATCACGGCAAACGAGCTCACCAGGAGTGCGTCGTGTATCTGGTATCGCTGGCCGGCCTGAATCAGCACGCGGCCGTCTGGAAGAAGGCGGCTTATGTAACCGGTATTCGTGGGAAACGGTGGCTGCACGGTGGGAACAGCGGAGATCGCACCCGTCGCGGGATCGTAGAGTTTGTCGTTCCCATCAGCGAGAACCAGAACCTTCCCATCCGTAAGTAATTGCATCGTGCCGGATGGAGCCGGAATCGACTGAAAAACGCCTGAAACCGGATCGAACAGATCCGCTCCCGATGAAGCCACTGCCTGCTGCACCAGAACTTTGCCACTAGGCAACAGGATGGCGGAGCCGCCAGCCGCCTCGGTCATCGGATTCGTATAAGACCACGCCGCGGCCGCCGGATCATAGATTTCAGCCATCAAAGAGTCGCTTCCACTCACGAAAACCCGGATACCTGTCCACTGGTTCGTACCGGGATCAAAGATCTGAGCGACGGAGATATATCCATTGGGGCTAGTGTTGACGCCGACCACCAGCACTCGCCCATCGAGCAAGCGGATAACGGCGCTCGGGATCGGTAAAGATGCTGTAGACGCATCGGTCCATGTGCCGGACTGCACGATCGAGAACGTACACGGTCTGGCGCCGCACGTCGTCGTTGAACCTGAGGGCGTGGATATCGTGATCGCGTGAGTCTCCAACGCGGCATCCGCAGGAATAGTTATCTGTAGAGTCCATTTCGTCGGCGGTGAAAGATTGTTTTTTGGATCGGTTACTGCTGTGATTGCGCCGTTGGCAAACGTTGCGGTCGCGCCGATCAGATTTGTTCCAGTGAGCGTCACCGTGGTTGTTGTTCCGGGAAGCCCGCCTGCCGGATTTATGGAAGTAACGGTCGGAGCCGCCCAGGAATACACATACAAAAATTGCATCTCTGAAGCACTAGGTCCGTTTACCGCTCGGAGCACCAGTGCAGCCGGCGTTGTCAAGAAACTGGCCGGAATCGTCAGCTGCAGCGTCGTGCTATCGACAAAAACCGGCGTCAGAGTTTGAAGAGTACGCTGATCAGACAAGACAACCGTCACCGAACTCGTAAAGCCGCTACCCGTCAATGTGACGGAGGTTGCGCCCGAACCGGCTGGTACGGCGCTCGGCTGAATCGATTGCAACGACAACGGAACCGACTGCGCCATTGCCAAAGTGCTCGGGAAGAGGAAGGACACCAAAAGGCACAGAATTCCGATCTTCAAGCGAGGAGTAACTCCTTACACGAAACTGACGATTGCAACACAGGATGTGCAATCATTGCACATGCGGTGACCGCTGAAATCCACGGCGAACATAGCTTTCAGGCCATGGCGCTGTTCATCTTAGCATGTGTCGTGCCGGGATCCGGAGATCCAGGCATGTGGCCGACCGGCGCAGCCCCGAAAAGCCCATGTCCCAGAATCCACAGAAAGGAGCAGTTCATGTCGCGTCTGAGTCGTTGGGCGTGAACACGTTATTTAGTGCGGAACGGCAGGGGCGTTGATGGAATCGTGCATGAGAACGACTTTCCAGTCGTTACCGAATTTTCTGAAGAGCGTCGTGTGCGTGCCAATTCGTTTATGCAAACCGTCATCGATGGTAAAAGCGAAAGCCGCCCAAGCCGTATCGCCCCAGGTTCCCGTCGCAATATCATGCACGCTCATCGTCCTTTTGGGAGTCGCGGTCAACTGGCGGTTGAGCAAATACAAGGCGAACATCTTGGTGGTCATCTCGTGGCCGTCTTCATCCACCCACAGCATGTCGTCGGCAAATATCTTGTCGAAATAGCTGATATCGCCCTTGTTGTATGCATCCACGCCCGCTTTGACCAGGTCCACCAGCGGGCCCGGCGGCGGCGGTGCCGGACTCCTGCCTTGAATGGGCCGGCCTTCGGTCCCTGGTGTGACCTGGGCTAAGGCAACGGCACCGATCATTGTGATTGCAATGACGCACGACCGGATCAATCTCACAAGCCTCTCCTAACGAGGAACGTTCAAGGAAGTCACGGTATTTTTTCAGCGGTTCGGGATATTTTCAAGCGTCATTGGGCAATCGACGAGAATGCTGCAGCCTCTTGGGCTGACGAAATGAGTCGGGCGCATTGGCGAACTCGACGATGACGGCGAACGTGTCGCGTGGTGCGATGCCCGCTATCGCGGACCCGGCTTCATTCCCTTAGCTTCGATTATTTTGCTGGCTACGGGAGAGCGGAGAAAATCCAGGAAAACCTTCGCGGTCTCGGTATCCTTTGCCCCCGACACCAAAAAAGCATGAATGACGGTAGGCGGCATGATGTTTGACGGCAGTTCACCGCCAAGCGCAACGCCGGTCACCGGCAATATTTCACTTATCAGGGTGACGCCGAGTTCCGCCTCCCCTCTCGCCACCGCTTCCGCCACATCCGATCCTGGGCCAAGGATCAGTTTTGTGCGGGATCGAAGATCGGCGCCGAAACCAAGGCGATCTGCGACGCCAATAAATGTGGCTCCGAGCTGGGTGCCGGCCTTTGGATCGGACAGCGCGACCGTCTTGGCCATGAGCATCGCTCGCTTGACGCCGTCAGGCGTACTCACGTCAAGCTTTGGCGCGCCTGCGCGCACCGCAACGCCAACGTAACTGGCGGCAAATTCCATGCGCGTGCCGGATGCAATCTTGCCGGCCTTTTCAAGATCGGGCAGGATTGCTGCGATCGCAACCGCAACATCAGCGGCTTCGCCCTGAAGCAGCCTGTCCCGCATGTTTCCCGGCGTCCCGAAGTCGATGCCAACCTTGTGCCCCGTCTTGCGTTCGAATTCAGGGACAAGGCTCGTCATCACCGCCCTCGCTCCGCCGGTGGAGATGACCTTTATTTCCGATGGCTCGACCTGGATCGCGAGAGCAAGAGCCAAACCAACGATAGCGCCTGCGCATTTCATACCCGCTCTCCTATGACGGCGTTTGCCAACCAGTTCATGTTTTCGTGCCGCACGATAGGAAATACTAGCGCCGTCTTGCAGTCAGCGTAACGCCCGTTCTCAGCTTCCGCGATCGCTGCGGCGAATGTCCCAAGGAGAGCTCGGCGCGTCAGATAGACGTCCATTTCGGCTCCGTCCTTACTTCAGCTCGACTCGAATCGTGTAGATCGCCGTCTTGCCGATGTTGCGCAGGACGTGCAGGCTAGCATCGCTCCAGTTAACGGTCCCAGCTTTAGGCTCCGACCGAACCCATTGGCCGTCGGGGAGAATGCGCGTTTCGGTCGTGTTGTTGGTCATGTACACGCTGACGCCGCGCAGATGGCGATGCGGCTTCTCCTCAACGCCCGAGGGGATACGCGCCTCGATGACCCGGACGA
>QHXC01000520.1 GCA_003222815.1 Acidobacteriota bacterium
CCACTCCTCCTTCGCCAAGGAGGGGAATTCCGGCTCATTCTGTTTTCCTCGTTTGCTGCAAATTGTCTGGCGAGATCAGGATGTCTCAATTTATCCACGGCTGGCGGCGATACTTCCTTCACCGGGCTAGCTCATACCTGATGGCTTGTCGCTGGACCAGGCCGCTGTCATTGGTTTTCACAGAAACGGATTGGATGACATCCAGCGCCGAGGCCAGGCTGCCGATATTCTCCGAAAAGAAGCTCGAATAGTTTGGCTGATCCGAAAGATCGAGCATGCGCATTATCTTTAGATATGGAGAAAGCTCGCCACGATGGATATACCGTGCGAGATAGCTACCGGATTGGGGCGCTGTCGCTGTCGATTGGTTTAAAGCAGAGCTCAATAGGGCAGGCGTTCTCGCAATCCATAGTGTTTGTCCATCAACGTAGATCGTCAGGGGAAGCAGCCCATCCCACTGCGACAGCATGTAATTTCCGGACGCTACGTTTCGCCATTGCAGACCAATAGCCGATACACTCTGATAAGACGCAACCGCCGCCGTAAGTGCGGACCGAACATCGGCCGCATTCCACGCTGTCGATGCTCGCAGTGCTACCACCGCATCGCTGCGCACAAATGTGGTGTCGTCCATTGGAAGGCTGGATTCCAAATGTAGAATCGCTTCAAGCCCGGCCGATTCCACCAGAGCTTTTAAGAGTTCCAACGTCAATGCACCGGCGAGCGACGGCTTCGGAGCCTTATCAATTCGCGTTTGAAGGTCGGCTTCCGAACCGACCGGTCCATCAAGACTGAACACCGGCGCATTCCGTCTCGCGATCGATGCCGTTGGTCCGGCGGCGAAGAATTTTTGGCGAATGAGGTCCATGGCAAAATCGACGGAACTGGTATCCCAGAGCCGGAAGAGTCCGACTCCATCCGGAATATGCCGTTGAAGCTCGGTGGTCGCCGATTCGTGAGCCAGGATCGGCATTTGTTCCGATCGAATCAGTACGCGATTCTCTTCGAGCGCATCCGTGTTCCGTTTTACCTGTGACAGGAATGCCGAGTAGTTCCGCAAATCCGCAGTGTTTCTCTGTATCCAATACGAGCGGAAGTATGGAGTCTTGATGACGTTGGGCAAATCCATCACCAAACGGACCGCGACTGGACCCGTTGCGTCACCGGCTATTGCACGAAGTGCGTCTTCATACCAAGTCTCTTGACTGATGGACCGCCCCGCCGTGTTACCGCGAATCAGTTCCAGCGCCGTGGCAAGTAAATCTTCGCGAGTACTTACCACGACATAGTCACCGGCAATAGCGAAGGCTGCCGTTCGGTTTCCGGATTGCCGCACGAAATAAGATTCTCCTGCGGCATTGCGGCTTTGATAGTCGGCGCGAACCCGAGTGAGTACGTTCTGTCCCAACTGAGCGGAGGGTAGTCTCGATATGTACACGAGATCCAGCCGTCCGAGGTCGTAAAGCGCGAGAGCCGTATCCGTGCCGGCAACGGTTTCCAACTCGTCCAGATCCGGCTCAAAGCCTGCGGCGCTCGAGAACTCTCGGTAAACTTCTTTGAGCTTCAAGACCAGGCGTGTGGTCAGGAATTGCTCATGGTTCTTGCTGGCAAGCCATTTCGTTTTCACTTCGGAACGATTCCAGTCGCGCAACTGCGTTGCGAAATCCGACGACTCCAGGTAAAGCAAGGCACCCGCGGGCATCCAGTTCGACAGAGGTTGCCGCGCCACGGAAACCTGAGCCGCGGCCCAAACCCCGATGACAATTCCGAAGCAGACCAACATTCCGAATTGCCAGAATTTCCAGAATCGGACTTGCTTAAACATCTCCCGATGGCTGCGCCTTTTCTTGAGGCTGCGCGCTATCGCGCTTGCGCTTCGCGCCGGGCTTGCATTCGCTCCGCTCTTCTCTTGATGGCTGCGCCCTACCGGGCTTGCATTCGCTCCGCTCTTCTCTTGATGGCTGCGCCCTACCGGGCTTGCATTCGCTCCGCTCATGGTAGTCTCCGCCGGACGGCGTTCGGTTGATCGACGTCCGCTCGCATGACAGGACGCCGGCGTTCGTTCTCGAGCAATCGATCGCTTGCCGCCCGTGCTTGCTTCTGTCTTTCTTCGAGAGCCTGCCGCCGCCCCGTGTCTTTTTCCAAAGAAGCCGCGAGTCCAAATAACGGAACGGCCTCCGCGGGCTGTCCGATTTGCCGGTGCGCTTCGGCCATGCCTGCGGCAGTTTCAACGTCGGTGGCGCCAACACCGCCCGCACGCCGATTTGCTGCCAATGCCACGTAGTATTGCCGGGATTCGAGTGCGGCCAGAAACAGCAACCGGCGAACGGCCGAATCGTCGGGCCGCTCGGCGATCGCGCCAAGCAGAAGTCGAACCCGCACGTTAGGATCGGCGTTCTGTTCGGACGCAACGGTTCGAGCTGCGAAAAAGTATGGAGCGTCGGCGGCGTCGGGGGTCATTCGGATCCTGTTCGAAAGTAAATCCATCTCTCGACTGCCTGTCGAACCCGGCGGCGTCACTCCACTCTTCGCCTGTTCTCGAGCGGCCTGAGTTCGAATGTCGTACGGGGCCTGGCGCGAACTCACCACCTTCTGCAGGTTTTCCGTTGCCAGATCCCTCTGTCGATTCACAGCGATTTCGACTCGGGCCAACTCGAGCCGGGCTTCGTCATCCCAGGGAACCGCCTGCATTCGTAGTTTCAGGAACTCCTCGGCTTCAACCGGATGTCCAGCCTGAGAAAGAACTCGAGCCGATGCCAGCAAATTCTCGAAAGCAACCGGCGATAATCGGTTCAGTCTTTTCAACAGGTCGGTCGCCTCGACCAATTGGCCCTGTTTGACCCGGATTTCAGCAAGACCCAAGAAGGCCGCTGTGTTCACGGATCTTTCAATCTGCCGCGAGTACAAGAACTCCAGGGAGAAGGGCTGGCAATCCGTTTTCCAGCGCAGCCAGCCGGATTTCAGCCTGTTGCGCGACGGGCGAGCGTTTTTCGGCATCAGTGAAGGAATCCAGAACCTGTCTCGCCGCGGATGCCTCTTTGTGGTCGAGCAGGTATTCGAGATATTTCTGCCGCATCTGCTGATACTCGAACCTGTTCGCTCCAGTCGCCGCGGAGAGCACATTGACCGCACTCTGCAGCACCAGCTTTTGTTGTCGCTCCGACAGCCATGGCCGAGACGGACCGAAACCCGACAGCGTGCCAAGCAGTTGGCCCGGTGCCCGGGAGGCTTGCACGATATCCAACAGCCATGGATCATCTGCGGAGTTTTCAAAGGCGGCCTGGAGCAATGGCGGCAACTGCCAGACCTGGAACGTGCGCGCGGCCGCACGCATCGCGCTGTCCATCTCAGCACGTAACGCCCGTTCCTGCTGGCGGGATCGGATATCGCGAAAGATCCGAGCGCCCGTCGTCGGATCGGGCTGTCTTTCGAACTTCCCCAATCCGGTCTTCCACTCCGTCAGCGCTTCGTTTTGCCGGCCGGCATCCGACAAGACGAGCGCGATTTCGGAATGAACATCCGCTCGTTTTGTGTCCAGCTCCAGAACGTGCCGCAACTCCGTCAGCGCCCGCTCTGCCTGGCCAGCCTGTTGGTAGTAGCGGCCCAACTTTAGATAAGCTTCCGGATCGCCGGGACGGGATTCGACCTCGGATGACAAGTATTCATCCGAAGCCTGCGATTGGCCCACGTCGCGCAGATACTCACCATACCTCTGTCCGTAATAGAACCAGATGTCGCCCGCAAGCTGTCTTGAGCGATCGACAGGTTTGCCCAGGCGGTCTTGAATGAGCGGTGAGCCGAGCGCCCGCTGGAATGACGCCGGCACTTCCGGAACCTTCGAACCGAAGTACAAACCCGCCAGGCCGGTATAGGCGTCCGTCCATAACGGATTCCTCCCTTGCATTTGAATGGCCTGCATGACGCGGGCTTGATCTCCGGCTGCAATCAATACTTGAGTGGCAAGCAGGTTGGAAGCATCGGCCGCAGGCCGGCCGGCGATGCTCAAAAGCTGATCTGGACGCGCCTGAGCGAGCAATTCGTAATAACGCTGGGGATAGTTAACCTGGAGTTCGGGATGAGCGGACAGCAGTTGAAGCTCGGCCGCCGAGTCACCGATCGCTTGATAGGACTGCATCGCCGTCGTCAGTAGCTGGAGCCTGTCATTGATCGGAGACCGCGCTGCGAGATCTTCAACCTGACGTGCTAGCTCCGCGAAACGCATCCGTCGTTCCTGCAACGCCGCGAACCCCCTGCGGTCGTACCTGATCTCAGGCTGCTGCCCACTGGACGGCGCACTCTGTTCGATACGCCACCTCACTTCAAGATCGTAGAGACGCGCAGAATTCGCGACATCGATAAATGTCAGAAGCTGCTGCGGCCTTGCGGTCTGTCTTCTTTCGGTGAGCCGCGCGGCGAAGGCCAGTCGTTCTTCAGGCGTGAAATAAGTGGCTACCGACCGACCCATTTCGCGAGCGGCGCTCATATTGTCCGCATCGAAAACTCTCTGGAGGGCTTCGTCGGTCCTGCGGGCTCTCGTCAAGATCCGCGCGTAAGATGACTCCCATGCCAACTGCCCGATTCCTCCGTTCACCACTTGCTGCCGGACGAAATCCGCAGCGGCATCGACCATTCCGTATTCTTCAAGGATCAGCGCGACCCGTCCGTATTCCCGCGACGGTTCCGGCCTGTTTTCGATGTAGGCTCGTTGCAAGCTGGCGACGGCTTCTCGATTCTGACCGAGTCTGGCCTGAAGTCTGGCGACACGCTCCAGCCACATCGGATTCTTATGGCTCAGCTCATAGATCCGGTCGTACGTGACGATGGCGTCGGCGAATCGAAACGTCCGCTCCTCCAGGTCGGCGCGAGCGATTGCCAGATCCTGACGTTCCGGTCGCGCGGCCATGGCTTTGGTATACGCGTCGATGGCGGCCGGGTAATTCTCGAATTGTGTGTGAAGCCGGGCAAGCACAATCGACCAGCGCGGATCTCGCGGCGAGTTTTCCACGGTTTTGGCGTAGTAGCCCGTCAACTGCGTGCGCAAATCATGTTCCGAGGCAAGCCGTCCCGCCTCAGCCAGGATGTTTTGATCATCGGGGAATCGATTCATGATCTCAATGAACTGGTCGAGCGCTTCCTGGAATTTCCTTTCGCGCACCAGGACCGGAATCAAACCACGGCGCATCGTGGCGATGCGATCGGTTTTGTCTGCTTGTGAGATCTGCGATTGCTGAATCTCCGCAATCTTCGCGACGTAGAGCTGCTGAAGGTCGGCTTGCCTGCCGCTGGCCGAAAGAGCGTCGCCCATCAAAGCAACAAATTGACCGTTGATGGGATCGATACGAAGCAGATTCTCGGCCGACTGAATCGCTTCAGAGAACTGTTTGGCCTCAATCGACTTGCGGACCGTTTCGACCAGGTAATCTTTCTTAAGCGATGCATGGGCACGTTCGGCTGCAGTGGCGAGTACTCGAATCGCTCGAGGTTTGTCGTGACGCCAGTAATAATCGGCGGTCGCCCGGATGACACCGGAGATGAGGGAATTGGCCTGGTAGACCGATTCGAGTTGAGCCTCGCGGCCGAGCGCACGTTCCTGAATTGAACGCATGTTGGCCTCGTCTGCCACGCGACGGACGTAGGAAAGAATCTCGCGGGAGGATGTGCGATCGACGATTTGTCCGAGCAGCGGTTCCAGATCGGAATAACGTTGTTGTGCCCGGAGCACGTTCACACGGAGTTGGAGAACATCCGGATCAGCGGGCGATGCGTCGACGCGCCGCTTCGTCTGATCGTCAACCAGCGCCTTGTAGTCCTGACGCGTCGCAAGTCTAAGCAAGCGCGCCTGGGAAGCGTTGCTCTTTCCGCCGAGCGCACCTTGCATGTACTCGGTCACCGCTTGTTGTCGAAGGCCCTGGGACTCGAGAATGGCTCCCACTTCGTAAGCCCATAAAGCAGAGTTCTTCAATTGAACTCTTCCGCGCTGCAACCAGGTGAGTGCATCGGCGGGCCTGAGATAATCCCAAAACAACGTAGCCGTTTCCAGATACCCGTCCGGCTTGCCCGGTTCGATCGTCGGAATTCGCACCCATGCGCTCGTTGCGGGACCCAGCATCTCGCGATCGGCATAGATCTCTCCGACCCGGGTTAACCGCTCCCTGTTTCGCGGCTCACTGCGAGAGAGGTCTTCGGCAATCGACGCCGCCACTGATGTGTAATTGACATCGTATGCCCCAAGCGATCGATACAACTCGGACGCTCGCCCGGCAAACATTGCGTCCGAAGGGTAAGCGGCCGCTACCGCGCGCATGATCGTTGAAGCGGTTTCAAAATGCGACTGCCACGCTGCAGCTTCGCCAATGAATCGGGTCACGACGGGGTTGGCGGCTTCCGCGTCAGGCCAACTGCTGAGACTCGCCGGGGGCAGCAAATTTGCAGCGGTTTGCACCACAGAGGAGAGCGCACCTGCAGCAGCGAGACGTTCAAAGTACATGCGCCGGATGCTTTCGTCTTCATACCAATGATCGCTGAGCAGGCGCATCAGCGCAGTGGGATTCGCGGTGATCCCGGGTGAATATAGGGAAATCAGGTTGTGAACGAATCGCAAATCGTGCGGAAAGCGATTCAGCGCGTAAAGGTTGATCTCCACTTGCAAGCGGCGTTCGAATGCTCCATCCGCGACCACGTCCGCCACGTACGCTTCCACATCGCTGCCGGCAAATGTGTCCACCACTTCCCGCGAAAGCGTTTGCAGTTCGTTCGCCATCCGGTTGCGAAGATAGAACCGGGCCAGCTTGTGACGCCACGATCGATCCTGGAAACGTTGAATCGCGCGGCGATACACTTGCTCAATCTCACCGGCCCTTTGGTTGGCGCCAAGGAAATCCGCAAGGCGGTCGTACAAACCGGGATCGTTGGGATTCCGGTCGATTTCAGCCCGGTAGACCGCAAGCGCATCTGCTATCCGATTCAACTGGCTCAGCCGCGACACATACCGCTGCAGAACCCGCGCATATTCCGGAGAACGTGGTTGGGCGTTACCAATCGGAACCTGTTGGGCTTTGGCCGCGAGTTCGCCAAGCAAGCGATTGTACACACCGAGCTCTTCCGGCACCTGCTTCCGTCTGGCATACGCATCCGCAACCTGAAGGGCCACTTTCGTTCGTTGTTGGGCATCGGGAAAATCATTGATGAATGCGGTGCCCTGCCGGATGATGGCCTCATCTTCTCCGTACAAGGCGTAGCTATCGATCAAGCGGGAGAGTAGCTCCGAACGTCGGACCGACCTCGGAAAACGATCCGATAGCAGCGCGTAAAGTTCCGCAGCTTTTGCCCTGTGAAAGTAGGCCTCGCTTTTGGTTTGCTGCGATCTGAACTGGACATCCGGATATTGAGAATTGAAGATCAACGAAAGAATTCCGTTCAGAAACCCGGGCGACTGATCCATCGTTGCGATGTCGCGGTAGAACGACAAGTCTCCTTTGCCAAAACGAATCGGTTGGTCTGGAGCTTTCAATAAGACGTACGAGTAGCGGATCACTTCCTCATAGTCGTTTATCGAGTCGCACAGTATCGCAAGTGTGTGGAGTTCCGCCGCTGTCCACATTGTAGCCGCGGCTTCCTTTCGTACTCGAAACTCCGACAGCTCTCGGCGCGCTGCGTTAACATCCGACTGCTTCCGGTAGTAGTGGAACAAGCGGGTGGCCGGAGCTAGATCCAGCGGGCGGGCAACAACGGCACGTCGCGCGTTCTGATAGAAGTCGAACAGCTTGTGCGAATCCTGGAGCAGCTTGAAATATCCATCCAGCAGTTCCTGCGGCCAGAGAGGATCGTAAGCCGCATCGTAAACGGCGATCGCGCCTCCAGGGGATCCCCGCTTTTCGGCGAGCGATGTCCTTGCGCGAACGGGAAAGACGCGATCGTTCGGGAAGGTTCGACGATATCCGTCCAGGATTTGGGAAGCGCGCGTGAGCATTCCGCTACCAACCAAAAAATCGAAATAGCGGCGTTGTAGAGATTCCATCCGCGGGTATTTCGCAATCCAGACCTCATAATCCTGAATCGCCGCCGCGGCAGGCATCGCTTCCGCCTGAATCAACTGTTGAGCGCGTTCATGCAATTTCCACGCGCGTTGCTGCGCTTCAGGCTGCAACGGATCCTCGATCGCGGGCAACCTGGCCTCTGCCGCCGCCAGAGCCTGGAGTTCCTGTTGCGGCTGCATTCGCCGGTGATAGTAATCGGCCAGGGCGATCTGGCTTCCGGCACGGTCCGCGGAAACAGAATCAAGCAGTTTCCATCGAGCTTCCGCATTCGTGAAATCCAGTTGAGCTTCATACTCCCGTGCCGTGATCGCGATCAGTTCCGCATCCGATGGGCTTCTGGAACTGAGCATGGCAAGCTGCGGCGCCGTCTCCTTCGGAGGCCGTCGAACGGAGGTCGAGCCACCCAGCGCCGGAACCATTCGATAAAGGACGCTCACAGCCGGTGAAGATGCCGGCAGCCATTGCACCCATGAGGGCGCCTCCGCATAAGCGGTGATGGTCAGCGCCGCAATCAAGATGACGTTACGGAACCACCGCAAGGCTCACCTCCTGCGTCCCGATGTTGTGGGCGAAGTCCTCGCCGGACACGATTAACCGGTATTCCCCAGCGGGCAGGTCATCGGGAATTCGAAACTCGCCTGTGTTGGAGCGGACCTCCGCATTCCACGTGAGGCGGACCGGCGCCACACCGTACATTCGCGCCACGATGGTTCGCGTTGTAGCTGACGCGCTGACCTGCAGCCGTACAGCTTCACCTCGCCGATAGCTCGTCCGGTCCAGTTTTGCCCGAACGACCGGAGGCTTACTCGCAATGACGAAGCTCTTTTGCTCGCGGTAGGCGTTTCCCTGCTCATCTCTGAGGATGAGTTGGACTTGATGGGTTCCGTCCGGCATGCCCGCCGGTGCCAAAAAGCGTGTCTGCCACACGTCTTCGTTCTTGAGAAATTTCAACGGTTTGATCAGTCCGAACGGAAAGATGGCAATCACGGAGCGAATCGACGGATCGGTCTTGACGCGCAGGATCGGATCGCCCGGCCGGATCACGCGCGGCCTCAGCAGCGAGCGCGGCGCAGCGAGGAATGAAGTATAGGGCGTGACAAATTTATACTTCCGCGATAGCTGAATGATTTCATCAATGGTCGCCTTATCCTCGCCGTTCTGGTCGATCTTTTCGAGCAGGGCATCCACACGTGCCTTCGCCCAGGTACGGGGAAGCGCTTCATGATCCAGCGACTCGACCGGTAGCGGCACGTTCGCAGTGAGCGTCACGTCTTTCCCGTCGCGCTGTCCGGTTGCGGTAAACGCCGCGGACGAAGTGGGATTCGGATATCGTCCAATCCACACTTGCTCCGATCCGCCAAATACCGCGGGTTCTAGCGCATAAACCATGTCGGTGTTTCCGGCGGGCGAAACTGAAAGCCGCAATCCGTCTATTGGAAAGCGGCCGATTTTCGAGATAAATTGCTGAGCCTTGAAATCAATAGGATCGGTGCTTAGCACCCACTCGAAGACCCCGTTCGCACTGCCGATTTGCTTGAGCAGTGGCAGGTTGGCGTCATCCCCAACCGCAAATACAAACATGCGGGGTCGTTGTGCGACGGCGAGGCGGTTCCACTGTGCGGTGAAGGACGAGACCAACCGCGCATTTTGAATTGGTCCTTGAGTGGACCCGCCGTCGGTAAACAAGACGACATACGCATTCTCGCCAGTCTGTCCCAACGCGCGCTCCAAAACCGTACCCATACCGGTGCCGCCGCGGAGCCGGCTTTGCTTCACAAATGCGAGAGCCCGCTCGATCTGATCCGCCGTTGCCGGCTGAACCGCACTGGTGAAAAGGGATACTTCGGAATTGAAAACAATTACATTGAATCGATCTTGCGGTCGAAGCGATCGGAGCACGCCTTCGAACGCCTGAAAGCTGCTGTCGAGCTTGTTCCACTGCATCGACAGCGATGAATCGAATACCAGAATGACAGTGCGCGGAGCCGCACTGAGGGTGGAGCTTGTTCCGAGACCGAAGAGCCCGGAAGCCTGAAAGAACCCGGTAGCGGGTGCCTGTGACGGGTTGCG
>QHXC01000521.1 GCA_003222815.1 Acidobacteriota bacterium
CACCACCAACGTCCACTGGCACAAATCGGGCAAGTTACCTCCTTCGTAGCCGCTTGCCGAAATCGAGACAAGTCGCCCAAACGCGACAGTTTGCAAAGAGCGCGTCACGAACGCAACGGCAAAAAGCGGACCATCGATGAAACCGGCAATCGTCTCGATCATTTCCAATCCAGACGGGTTTATTGAAGCCTCTCCGATAATGATTTCCGTTTCGCCGGTAATCCTCGATGGCTTCGCGGACATTATTCCCCTCGCATCGGGAATGAAGTCGGTCAGCGAGACGGTTTT
>QHXC01000522.1 GCA_003222815.1 Acidobacteriota bacterium
TCCAACGCCGGCCGAACTTTCTGCAGCTCGCCCATAACCTTCTTCGAAACGAACGCATTTATTTCCTTCATCAACGCATTCATTTCCATCGCGGACACACTCATTCCCGCGAAGGAGAGAGGTTTTTCCACGGCGGACACGATCATTTCCGCCTCGGACACGAGTCTCGTCGCGACAGAAATAGGTTTCCCCGTCGCGGAGAGAATCCTCGGCGATCACTGCCCCGCCGGATCTGCGTCGATTGGTTGATGGAGGCCTTCGTCACGAATCGTGACTGATCTCCGCCGTCTCGACGATCGGAGCCTTCGAGGCGACTACCGAGCGGTGCCGACCCGTGTCGACTCTGGCGTCGTGGGCGACAGATTGAACTTGCCCAGGAATGCGCGGATGGCCGCGTAGGCCTTCAAGTTTTCGGCATCCGAGAACCCCCCATGCTTGCCGGCTGGAATCGTGACGAGCTCGTGAGGCAAGCCGGCCTTGCCGAGTGCCTCATGCAACCGCTGCTTCTGGGTGTATGGGACGGTTGGATCCGCATCGCCGTGCACGCTGATGATCGGCGGAATTCCCGCGCGGACATACGTCAGCGGTGAAAGCTGCTTCGCAAGCTCCATGCGGTTCGGCAGCGCGCCGAGCCATGCGACGGCATACGACCGCATGTTCGGGCCGCTCACCAGCTCGGCGACGTCGGTGATGCCGTACCAATCGACGATCGCCGCGACTTTGAGTTCGTCGGTGTTATTCGGACCCGCGGCCGAGGCTCCGCCCGCGCGGTCCCCCGGACAGGTGTTATCGAACCCGGCGGATGCCGGGATCATCCCGGTCGTAAGCGCCAGATGGCCACCCGCGGATTGACCTGTCGTTACGATCTTCCTCGTGTCGAAGTTGTACTGCTGCGCGTTGCGATACACCCACCGCAACGCGCAGCGGGCATCCTCGACCGCCGCCGGCGCCAGCGCAACGTTGGTCAGCCGGTATTCCACGTTCACGACCGACCACCCCATTTGAAGGTATGGAAGCATCGTGAATACTCCCGCTTCCTTAGCCCCCGCCGTCCAGCCGCCGCCATGGAAGAACATGACCGTCGGGTTCGGTGCCGTCAGGTTCCGGGGCAGATAGATGTCCAGCTTCGCTTCCCAGTTGCTAGCCGTGCGGTAGGTCACGTTCGATATCAGCTGGTACGTGTTGGCAACGTGTACAAAATCCCGGATCGAATCCGCCGATTGAGCGCGCACAGGATTCGGCGCACTGAAGGACACGCCGATCGTCAGCGCCGCCAGCCAAATCTTCTTCATCTTTGTTCTCCTCTGGTGCATCGACCAAAATAAGATGATCATGGGTTCAACGAAATGACTGTTTCAGAAATTGTATCCATGAATCATACGCCGAGGAGGACGGCAAGGTGCGGGAAATCAAGCCTGGAGAAAGAACAGCTTTGCGCAAGAAGTCACATCGCCGACGTCAATTCCTGTCGTTACCAACGGCATTAAGGGCGTGCGGCCCATTCGCGTAATTCGCGCAATTCGCGGCTAAAACCTTCGCAAAAATCGAAGAAACCCGGTTGAGGCGTTTTTGCTTTTGGTGTGCAAAACCCCCGGGAGTGCGACCGCATGTTCGGATATGACGGTCTCCTATCCGGTGGTTACGGCAGCGGAAGTTTCGGGCCGGTCTTTTGGTATTCGCTGAAGAGCCGGTTGAAATACTTGGTGTAGGCCGCTGCGATGGCCGGTGACTCAATGACAAGCATGTTCTCGTCATTAAGTTCGGCATTCTCCGAGAAGTTGTAGCTTCCGGTAATAACCACCTTGTCATCGATGATCATGACCTTGTTGTGCATGAAATTGTTGTTGTCGCTCTTGACGAAGGCGTGGGATGGAGCCGCCACGAATCGCTTATCGCCATTCGCGAACCAGAATAGTTTCGGATCCAGCTTGCTTTTGCCTTTTGGCGGCTTCATGACATTTTTCATCATGTGAGGATCGAGGACTCCCTTGATGTCGATATTCTTCAGCGCGAATAGGCTGTCGAGAATTCCGGGGTCACTGATCAGCATGGCCATGATCCGCACCTTCTTGGCGCCTTTCAGCCGCTTCCGAACTTCAGTCTCGACGCCCTCGGCTTCCGTGAATTGTGTTGAGAAGAGCACGGATATTTTCACATTACCCACCTTGATCTTGGCCGGTGCAGCCGGGATCCCTGTTGTGTGGCTGGCAGAGTGGCCTGGTCCGCGAAGTTCGCCAAAAGCCTTGGCGTACTCGGAGGCAACTGCGGGCGAATCGATCGTCACATAATTGTTGTCCTGCAGAAGGAGGCCGCCCTTCGTGAAGTTTCCCGATCCGGTCCAGACGCAGGTGCCATCCCGCACAAGAAATTTGTCGTGCATCAGGTGTTTTCCTTTGTCGTGGATTGGATGAGCAGACTTTTTCAGGCCCGCATCAATAATGGCCTTTGCGGTGGCGATCTTCGGATCGACGGTGGTGCTGCCGGCGCGGACTTTGCTGCCGGTACCGCCGTCGTAAAGGATAGTGAGCTGAACTTTGCTGGACATTTTCTTCAGCGCATTCAAGATATCCTTGTTTTTCATGTCGTAGATCGCGACGTCCAGAGTGTGCTTCGCGCGCCGGATGAACTGAACAAGGTGGGAAACAATCTTTCCATCAACCTTGGCCCGATGGGAGTGAAAGAAGAAATTGAGCTCTTTCGTACTGAACGTCGAGATGCCTGCCACGTGCATACCTCCCTCTGCCGTCGTAGAGCCGTTCTAGTCTGCAGAACGCTCCGTCTCATACTGCTGACGCAGCGCCTTTTTATCGATTTTGCCCACGCTTGTTCTAGCGAGGGTTTCGACAAACACGATCCGTTCCGGCACAGCCCATTTCGAAATTATGCCCTTGGCCGCGCCGGCTTTCAGGTGCGCTTCGATCTCGCTCTCCACGGCCTGGCCCGGAAAACCGGGCCTGAGCACGACCAGAGCCAGTGGCCGCTCGCCCCATTTCTCGTCTTTCACGCCGATCACGGCGACCTCGTTCACACCGCTCACTTGCGAGATGACGTTTTCGATCTCCAGCGAAGAAACCGACTCGCCGCCGGTCTTGATCACGTCCTTGATGCGGTCGGTGATTCGCAGGTAACCCTCTGGGTCGATGTGGCCGATGTCGCCAGTATGCAGATACCCGCCCCGCCAGAGTTTCTCGGAGCTTTCCGGATCCTGGACGTACGCCTGTGTCAGCCATGGAGCGCGAACGACCACCTCGCCGGTCGTCTTGCCGTCGTGCGCGACGTCGTTCATCTGATCGTCCACAACCCGCAGATCGACCATCGGAATGGGCAGGCCCGTCTTGGTGCGAATGTCTATTTGCGCATCCGTGTCACGGTCGAGCATTTCCCGTGTGAGTTGCGCGAGAGTAAGGATAGGACAGGTCTCGGACAGGCCGTAGCCAGCGAAGACATCGATACCGCGGTCCAGCGCAGCTCGAGCCAATCCCTTCGGCAACGCCGAGCCGCCAACGATGACCTTCCAGTTGCTCAGATCAACCTCGCGGCTCGCAGGACTATTCAAGAGCATATGCAGGATGGCCGGCACACAATGAGAGAAAGTGACTTTTTCTTTCTTGACGAGCGAGCAAAGCGTGTCCGGCGAATAGCGGCCCGGATAGACCTGCTTGACGCCCATGACCGTCGCTACATACGGTATGCCCCATGCATGCACGTGGAACATCGGCGTGATCGGCATGTACACATCCGCGTTGTGAAATCGCTGCTGTTCGGACGGCATACTCAACGCAGCCAGGCTGGTCAGCGTGTGCAGCACCACTTGCCGATGGCTGAAGCAGACGCCTTTGGGCCGTCCTGTCGTGGCGGTCGTGTAAAATGTCGTGGCCCGCGAATTCTCGTCGAAGTCGGGGAATTCGTAACCGGCCTGACCGGCGTCCAGCAACTCTTCATACTCGGCGGTGAAACGGAGCGACGTTTCCACTCTCTCACCGCCGTCAGTGAGCAGCACAAACTTCTTCACGGTCTTTATGCGATCTTTAATCGCTCCAAGAATTGGTAGGAAATCATGGTGCAC
>QHXC01000523.1 GCA_003222815.1 Acidobacteriota bacterium
TAAGGATGCAGGAGAAGCGAAGGTCATGTCAAAGTCGCAAAAATAGCCGCGGATTGCGCGGATTACGGGGATGGCCGCTGGGCACGAGGAAAACCGCGCAAGCAAAAGGTTAAGCTTTGCGGCCCATCCGCGCAATTCGCGGCTAAGAACTTCGACTCTGACGTGGCCCTACAGGAGAACCCATCGTGAACCACGAAGAAGTTGCCATCATCAGCGCCGTCCGCAGCCCCTTTGGCAAATTCGGCGGAGCCTTGAAGGATTTTAGTTTACCCAAACTCGGCGGCCTGGTGACGGCCGAAGCCATCCGGCGGGCTGGCATTGCCCCAGACGATGTGGAAGAGGTAGCCACCGGTGTCAACCTGCCTGGGGCCGACCGTTCTATCGCTCGCCAGCTTTTGATCGAGGCGAGTATCCCCCCAAACCGAGTGGCTTACACGGTAGACCGGGCCTGCTGTTCCTCCATGGCCGCAGTCAATATGGCTTCACGCTCCATTCGGCTGGGGGAAGTTAACGTGGCCGTGGCTGGTGGCGCCGAGAACATGAGTAGAGTACCCTACTTTTTGACCGACTTTCGCTGGGGCCATCGGCTGGGCGATGTCAACCTCAAGGACCAACTGGTCATCGCGTGTCCAATGACGGGCAAGCCGCGCGCTGTCCAGGCCGGCGAAGAGGCGGTTGAATTCGGCATAAGCCGGGAAGAACAAGACCGCTGGGCGTGGCGCAGTCACCAGAATTATTTTAAAGCCAAAGAAGCCTCGCATTTCAAAGATGAGTTAATGTCCATCGAAGTGCCGCAGGAGCGGGGCCAGCCGCTTCTCGTGGCAGACGATGAATCGCCTCGATCGGACAGCACCCTGGAAAGACTCGCCAAATTGCCGACTATTTACGGCAGCCCGACGGTTACCGCTGGCAACGCCCCTGGTCTCAGTACCGGGGCCTCGGCTGTACTGTTAATGTCCACGGAAGAAGCAAAACGACGAAACAAGAAGGCGCTGGCAACTCTGATGGGCTGGGCCATGGCTTCTGGCCATCCTGACCGGATCGCCTCGATCCCGGCCGAGTCGGCCCGCTTAAGCTTGGACAAGGTGGGCATGACAATTGACGAGATAGACCTGCTTGAGATCAACGAAGCCTTTGCCGCAGTGCCGCTCGTTTCGACGCTGATCATGGCTGGTCGTGACCGTAAGAAGGCTGAAGCCATCCAGACCAAGACCAACGTCAACGGCGGCGCAATTGCCATGGGCCACCCCACTGGCGCGACCGGCGCGCGGCTGATCATCACCCTGATTTACGAACTGCGCCGCCGGCGGCGCGCGGCAGGCGGCACTCGGCCCTACTACGGCCTGGCCACCTTGTGTGGCGGTATCGGTGAGGCCGAGGCGGTCATCATTAAGGTGGATGGATAGGGCTTTGCACAAAAAGTTGGGAACGGGCATGCAGCTAGATCTGAAACCTGCAATCGCCAATCGTCAGGTACGCAACAAAGATGTGCAATATCCTCAGCAATTGCTTTGGCTGATTGCACATGGCTGTCAGACATTGGCGATCGGCGAAAGGTAGAAGGCCTCTGCTGTAGGGCGGTCTATCGTGAGTAAAGAAAAAATTAGTGTCTCAGACGCAGACGTAACCAATAAAACGGAGTGGGCAGCCAAGATTTTAGCCCCCCACTTAGAGTCTGAAGCGGAGCGGCGCGCCGGCTTTGCGACGAGTTCCGGCATGCCGCTGGAACGCGTCTACACGCCTGAGGACCGGTCAGACAACAACGCGAGCCTCGCAGCGAATCTTGGTTACCCCGGCGCCTATCCGTTTACCCGCGGCGTCAGCCCGACAATGTATCGCAGCAACTTCTGGGTCATGGGCATGTATTCCGGCTATGGCTCGGCGGAAGAGGCCAACGAGCGCTACCGGGCCCTGCTCGAACGAGGCCAGACCGGCTTCTCCATTGCCCTTGACCTGCCGACTCAGTGCGGTTACGAAGCCGATCATCCCATCGCTGCCGGCGAAGTGGGCGTGGCCGGCGTGCACATCGGCTCGCTGGCCGATATGGAGCGGCTGTTCGAAGGCATTCCCCTGGAAAAGGTCCGCCAGATTCGGACCACGGCCAACTCGATTGGGCCGATTATCGCCGCGATGTACATAGCCGCCTTTGAGAAGCGGGGGCTCAACATTCGTAACACCCGCATGTTCATCCAGAATGACATCCTTAAAGAGTACATTGCCCGGGGTACGTACATCTTCCCGCCGGACGCAGGCGTCAAGCTATCGGCGGATGTCATCGAGTATTGCGCCCGCAATCTACCCGGCTGGACGCCGCTGGCGATGAGCGGCTATCACATCCGGGATAGCGGCAGCACAGCGGCTCAGGAACTGGCTTTCACCTTTGCCAATGGCCTGGCCTATGTGCAGGAGGTGCTGCGCCGGGGCCTAAACATTGATACGTTTGCCCCGCAAATTTGGACCTTTCTTTCAGCCGGGATTGACGTTCTTGAGGAAGTAGCCAAATTTCGGGCGGCGCGGCGCATCTGGGCCAGACTGATGCGGGAACGCTATGGCGCACTGAATCCTGAAACGATGAAATTGAAGATTTTCGCCTATACCCTGGGCGGCAATCTGGTAGCCCAGCAGCCGTTGAACAATATCGCGCGCGTGGCTATTGAAACGCTGGCCGCTGTGCTGGGCGGAGTGCAGACCATCGCAACCTCGTCTTATGACGAAGCTTACGCCATCCCAACTGAAGAAGCTGCAACCATCGCTTTGCGTACTCAGCAGATCGTGGCGAATGAGGCGGGAATAACCGGCACCGTGGACGCCCTCGGCGGCTCTTATGCTATCGAGTCCCTGACCGATGCCATCGAGAGGGAGGTTTATCAGTACCTGGACAAAATTGAGGCGCTTGGAGGGGCGGTAGGCTGTATCGAAAACGGATATTACCACCGCGAGTTGACCGAAGCGGCGTATCGCTACCAGCGCCAGATCGAAACCAACGAGCGGATACTGGTCGGACTCAATGCCTATCAGAGCCAGGAAGCGCAAAAAATTCCGGTCTTCAAAGGCAATCCCGAAACCGAGCAGCGTCAGATCGAACAGTTGCAAACGCTCCGGCGGCAACGCGACGAGGCCTCGGTCAAACAAAACTTGGCCGATTTGGCCGGCGCCGCGCGGGCCAATGAAAACCTGATGCCGGTGTTAATTGAGAATGTCCAGCCAGGTGATTTGATAGAAAGAGTTGGCAATGGATTATTCTGCTTTTCGAGACATTGTATTTGACCGTCGCGAGAATGGCATTCTCTGGATGACCCTGAGCCGGCCCAGCAAGCTGAATGTCGCCGACGCTGGCCTGCACCAGGCCTTTGGCGATATTTGGCCCGTCATCGACCGCGACCCTACCGTGCGCGTAGCAGTGATAACCGGAGAGGGGCGAGCGTTTTCGGCAGGCGGCGATCTTGATAGAGTGAAAAACGCCCACGGGAATTTTGATGAAGTTGTCGCTATTTTGGAGGAAACCCGCGATATCGTCTACAACATGCTGCGTTGTTCCAAACCTATCATTTCAGCCGTGAACGGTGTGGCGGTTGGCGCCGGCGTGGTGGTCGCGTTGCTTTCCGATATCAGTATCATGGCAGAAAATGCGCGCCTGGCCGATGGTCACACTCGCATGGGTTGGGCGGCCGGCGACCACTCCGCCATTATCTGGCCCTTGCTGTGCGGCATGGCCAAAGCGAAATACTACCTGATCACCAGCGATTTTATCGACGGCCGTGAGGCTGAGCGAATCGGCCTGGTCAGCCTGTGCGTCCCCGACGACCAATTGCAGGATAAGGCCATGGAAGTCGCCACCAGGATAGCAACCGGGCCGCGCCATGCGATTAAGTTCACCAAGCGGGTGCTCAACCAATGGCTGCTCCAGGCCGGGCCGATCTTTGATCATTCGCTGGCCCTGGAAATGATGGGCTTCTTTGATAAGGACCTGCTGGCCGGTATCGAAGGGTTGCAAAACAAACGGCCTGCCCGGTTCCCCTCGGCCGAGTAGTTGCAAACAGGCATGAAAATTAGCGACCTTCCGCTTCACTACAATTGCATCGACATGCTGGAGCACAACCTGGCCAAGCGCGCGGACAAGGTCGCTCTCTACAGCCTGGAACGGGAGATGACCTTCCGGCAAATCTCGCACGAGGTGAATCAAGTTGGCAATGCCCTGAAAAAACTGGGGGTGCGAATGGGCGACTTCGTTGCCATTCTCTCACTCGATCTCCCAGAGTGGGTCACGTCATTCTGTGCCACGCTGAAGATTGGCGGCGTTGCAGTTGGCATGAGCACGACGCTGACCTCGCCAGAGTACGCGTACATGCTGGACGATTGCAGGGCCAGAGTGTTGATTGTCCATGAGACTCTGTTGCCACGGATTGAGGTGATCCGGACTGGACGGCCATTTCTGGAACACGTCGTCGTCATTGGCCGGCCTGGCCGGGACCGGGATGTCGCCTATGCCGATTGGATCAAGGACGAACCGGCCGAATTTCGCGCCGCGCCCACCCACCGCGATGATTTTTGCACGCTGAATTACACCAGCGGGACGACGGGACCCCCCAAAGGCATTCCACACGCGCATAAAGACATGCCAATCAGCTCGCAGTTATACACCGTGAACACCCTCGGCCTGAATGAGAACGACCGAACGTTCTCCGTCGCCCGGTTGTTCTTTACCTACGGGCTGGGAGTCAACCTGTTCTCTCCCTGGCACGTCGGCGCCAGTACAGTGCTATGCTCCAAATCCCCGCGAGTGGCCACGAACGTTTTGGAAACGATTGATCGCTTCAAGCCGACCTTTCTGTTCAATGTGCCGACCGGCTACGCCAGCCTTATGGCAGTTGAGCGTTTTACCGAGCGGTATGATCTGTCTTCATTGCGCGTGTGCGCGGCCGCGGGTGAGGCTCTGCCAGCATCGCTCTGGCACGCCTGGAAAGAAAAAACGGGGTTCGAGATCATTGAGTCGATGGGGACGACCGAGGCCTTCGCCCTCTTCCTGGCAAACCGCCCCGGCGACATTCGGCCCGGC
>QHXC01000535.1 GCA_003222815.1 Acidobacteriota bacterium
GGCCGGGTGCTCGTCAGACATATGGCACCGAGGTTTTTACCACGGTAGCATATCGGAGCGGTGATGAACGATCGTGCATCCAGCCATTCCGCGATGCGGCTGTCGGATTCCAACGTCCACTTCGTCGTTTGGGCGCTTTTCAAATCACATCTTCTGTAGATGCTCCGGTTTCTGAACATGCTGTCCCGTTCGCGGTAGACGCCTGCACCATAACGCGCCAGATCGAGTAAGGGACACTCGTTTTCAGTCTGTATCTCAACGGAGTCGCCGCCGGCAGCCGGATATTGTCGAGTGGCCCGATGTAATCGGTACGATGGCCCTTGAGGATCGGCCAAAGCGAGGACGCACCCGTCCCTGTTGTAGAAAACCAGCAGGCGTTCCATAAACCCGCCAATGATTCGTCCCACGTCGAACCGCGGATTTGCTGTAAGCGACATTTCCTTGAGCAGAGCGAGTCTTCTCTTCAACTGAAACTCGGCGCCTGCCCAGTACGCAATGATGTAACCAAACACCAGCAGGCCTAGCGGCCGTAACAGAAGTGGGTTCAGCTCTTGTGCGCCTTCCGGAGCACTGATATAGCTGAAAACAGTAAAAAGAATGGCCGAGATAATCGTCAAGCCGAAACCAAACGCGCGGCCCCCCCGCATCGCACCAATAAGTACGACGAACGGATAGGAAAAGAAAAACAGGCTGTTGGTTCCTGTGCTGAGGGAAATCAAGACCGTAAACAACGCCAGGTCGGCCGCCTTCAGCCCAACAAAAACGCGCCAGGAAAAGCTTCTCCTCCAAAGCGTAACTGCGTAGATTACGGCGCTGTATACCGTATAGAAGACGAGACACAGGTTGGTCAGCCAAACGTGACGATCCGGTTCCCAGGGCTCTAGATAAATGATGAGCAGTACCGAGGTCGCAAGCAGTAATCTCAGCGTGGCAATCTTGCGATCATCTATCGCGGTGAGGACTTCCCTGTCTTTTGGCTTCCAGCCGTTTGTCCACATCCCTCGTATCCCCGAGACTATGCGCCGTATTCGTATTTTGAGTCTGATTTCCTTATTGACGGTGCATTCTAAGCCGACACGGTGTGGAAAGTAAAGCTCTACAAAGCCGACAAAACGCGAGAGACTGCCCCGAAACCCAACGCGGAAATTCGGGGACAGGTCACTTATTTCCCATACTTCAGAAATGAGTGACCTGTCCCCGAATTTCCCGTCTTAATACGTCAGCAACGCCTCTGCCGTCGACGCATTCACGCACGCTTTTCGCCTCGGCACCAGTGAGGCATAGCAAATCTCCTGATACAAGCCGTAAGCGAAACGGTATCGCACGGTAAACCGGCCATCTGGAAGTTCTTCTTCGCGGATGCGTTGGATGAGTCCATGAACGTCATCTAGCGCTCGGAGCCGTTCTTCGACGTCTTCTGAATTCCGTTCCAGTGATCGGGAGAGGATAGCGGAATCAAACTCCCGCCCCTGCGCGCTTGCGATCGCGAGCAACTCGCGATCGGACGTCGAGAGCCGGTCGAGCCTGGTCCGGATAACGCTCCGGAGGGACTCCGGCAGACCACCGGTTGCGCGCGCAAGCTCCTGGATAAAAAGGGGATTGCCTTCGCTTCTGGCATGGAGGGTTCCGGCATCGTTGTCCCGAAACTGCTCCTGCCGAGATGAGAGCGCAAGGAGTTTTTCTACGTCTTTGCGTTGCAGCAAGGCAGGCTGGATTTCGGTCAAGAGGTGGCGGCCGAGCAGGTCCGACCGAAGCTGCAAAAACGGGTGGTTATGGATCCGCATTTCAGCCGGGCGGTAGCAGATGACCAGCAGCGTCCGGGTGGACTCGAGTCGTGTGGCCAGGAACGCGACCAAATCGACGGATGCAATATCCGCCCATTGGAAATCGTCGAGCACAACGATCAAAGGATGTGCCAGAGAAGTTTCCGTAAAAAAATCCAGGAGCTCTCGCTTCATTCTCCTGGCCGCTCCGGAGCCTGCATGTGAAATCTCGCGGTGCCAGGCCGGCGCGGTTCTGTGCATGAGCGCCCGGATGGATTGTTCTCGGGCGAGCGAGCCGAGGGCCTCGATCCAGGGCAAGACCGGCTCGGTTTCGGTGAGCGATTCGGAGGAGCGGCCGCGCGCGAGGTGGAACGCGTGTCCATCCTGAACGAGGTCTCTGAGAAAGGCGTCAACGAGCGCCGTCTTTCCGAGTCCCACGTCACCGCTGATGCACACCAGGCCTCCATGGCCTTGTTGCGCCAGTTTGTACGCGCGGCGCAGCTCCTTCCGCTCACGATCGCGTCCTACGATGTGACCCACACAGCCATTCACGACCTTGCAGCCGCTTCCTGTGGGCGGCTGATATTCGAAACTCCGGACGGGGGCAACGAACCGATATCCCGTTTTGGGAATGGTTTCGATGAACCGGTGGTCGCAGGGTCTTTCTCCAAGCGCTTTTCGAAGCGTCGAGATGTTCCGATTGAGATTGCCCTCTTCCACAAAACTGTCCGGCCATACAAACCGGATCAGCTCGTCCTTCATTACAACCTGCCCGGCTTGCTCGAGAAGCGCGAGCAGAATTCTGAACACGGTCGGCGTGATCGCTGCAGCACGGCCGTCCTTCATCAGAAGGAATGATCCCGTGTCCACACGAAAATCGTCGAATTGGTAAATGGTTCGTGGTATGCACATGCCACCGCAATGGGCAATTTCTTCACCGAAGTAGGGTCCGTTGAGGGAATTTCGCAGAATGAGTGACTTGGTCCGATGGACTACTCGAGGCGATGGATTCGTTCTTCGGTGGTACACTATCCGCCCGGATAGATCGCTATACGATTGGTTAGTTCGCAATGCAAAACGTATTA
>QHXC01000536.1 GCA_003222815.1 Acidobacteriota bacterium
GGGTTCACGATAATCGAAAGTGGAATCGCTCTCGAAATATGCGATCAAGCGGCAGTCGAGTTCCTGAACTGGAAAAAGAGAAACGAGCACGCTCTTTCAAAATTTCGCGAGGCCGACGGTCGGCTAATGCGCATTATCAACTTTCATCAAACATTGCCGGTGCTTAAAACACTCTTCTCCCGAAACCGGTCTCTAGCCTTGCAGGATTACTTGTTCAAAAAGGAGACAGCACTGTACACATCGCTGTTCTACGAGCAGGGATCAGCACAGCCCATCCATCGCGACATACCGCTTTTCTGGACTTATCCGGGGTTCATGTACTTCGGCATGTGGATCGCGCTTGAAGATACCGATGACGAGAACGGTCCTCTGGAAGTCATTCCGGGCGGACACCGGATCGGTCTCATCGATCGCGGCGCCATTGGAGCCCAGAGGTTCAATGAACCGATGACCATACCTCCCATGTCCAACGAACTGTGGATCGACTACCAGGATGAGGTCGCGAGACGAGTCGTTGAAAGGCGCTTAACTAAGAAAAAGATATACGTGAAAAAAGGCGACGTGATTCTATGGCATCCCCTTGCTCCCCACGGAGGAGCATCTATCAATGATCCTTCCCGGACAAGGCTGAGTTTTGTATTGCATACCACTCCCAAGGGTGTACCGGTCTTTCACATGGACGTCTTTTTCGATCCTTCGCGGCAAGTTCAGAAGCATGCCCGATGGACCTACTCGAATTTCGAGGGCCGGGCGATTGCAGAAACTGGACCGATGTCCATTGGACACGGAATCGAATATGACTTTTCAACGCTGAAATAGCATTTGCTCAGAGTCGTACATCGAGAAGCTCTTGGCACCTACGGAGTGGGGACGGAATACGGCGAAGGGGTTTTCCGCAAATAATTTGGGGTGTGAATACATTTTAGCGATCTCCCAAACGCTGGCTGCCGAAAGCAGCAATTCATTTCGCTCATCTTGAAGTTGCCTTCGAGTGCGCTTCGAGACTTTCTCTGGTGACTTGCACAACCACAGCCGGACGTGCGGTTTTTAATCTTGAATCCTCCCGAGGCGGGGCGCCTCCTCGTCCGTTCCACTTCTGGAAAGTCTACATCCCAACTGCGACGCGGTTTTTCGACCTCACCCATCCCCTCACCCCACAGTAGCGACGACGCCGGTCACCGGCGGAGACTCCTCGGACTATAGGTCTAAGCGCACCTCGACAACGCCAACTGGACGTGGCAGTATGGTTTGGACTGCTCCGAACGATTGATAGCGGAGAAGGAAGCGAGGCTCTCTCATGACCAATCTCAAGCCCGTTGACGTCGCCATCATCGGCGGCGGCTGGACCGGTCTATTGACGGCCAAGGAAATCACCGAGAAGACGTCCCTGTCGGTGGCCGTCTTTGAGCGCGGCGGTCCGCGCAAGCTCGCGGACTACGCGGTGACGATGGATGAACTCGACTACAACATCCGTCTGCGAATGATGCAAAATACGGCGGTGGAAACCATCACCCACCGGCATTCGCTGAAGGACAGCGCCGTTCCGGTGCGGCAGCATGGGTCCTTCCATCCCGGCACGGGCACGGGCGGCGCGGGCGAGCATTGGGGCGGCGCCTCCTTCCGCTTCCTGCCGGATGTGTTCACGCTGCGCACCCACCTGCTTCAGAAACACGGAGCGGCCAAGCTGCCCGAGGACCTCTCGATTCAGGATTGGGCGGTCACCTACGACGATCTCGAACCGCGCTACTGGAAAGCCGAGCAGATGATGGGCATCAGCGGCAAAGCCGGCAATCTGCGCGGCCAAAAAATCGATGGCGGCAACATCTTTGAAGGGCCGCGCCAGCGGGAGTATCCCACGCCGCCGCTCAAGCACTCCTACGCGAGCAGCATGTTTGAAGCGGCCGTGCGCAGGCTGGGCTATCATCCCTATCCCACGCCCGCGGCCAACTTGAGCGAACCGTACAAGAATCCGGACGGCATTATGCGCGGCGCGTGCCAGTATTGCGGCCATTGCCAGCGGTACGGCTGCATGGTCGGCGCCAAAGCGCAGCCGAGCAACCTTCTGATGCCGGTGCTCGCGCGGCGCAAGAATTTCGAATTCCGCACGGGAAGCTGGGTGCGGCGCATCGTGCACAAGGACGGCCGCGCCACCGGAATCCAGTTCACCGGCGAGAACGGCGAGGAGTTCTTCCAACCCGCCTCGACGGTCGTGCTGGCGTCGTTCACGTTGAACAATACGCGGCTGCTGTTGCTTTCCAAAATCGGTACGCCCTACGATCCAAACACGCGCAAAGGCACGCTGGGCCGCAACCTCACGCACCAGGTGGGAACCAATACGCGCGTGTTTTTCGACAAGCCGCTCAACGCCTTTATGGGAGCCGGCGAGTTGGGATCGCGCATCTCGGATTTTGACGGCGACATCGGATTCACCGGCGCCGAAGGCGCGCCTTTGCGCTTGGGCATG
>QHXC01000537.1 GCA_003222815.1 Acidobacteriota bacterium
TGGTATCTTTGATGACGTCCAACTCCTCGGGTGCGATGAAGTGACCGTGAACGTCGATGACCTTGATCCGGCGTTTTCCGATTAACACCTCGCGGCGTTTTGGTGGAGTGCCCTGAAGAACTAGGACGCCGACATCCACGACACGAGGCCACATAGCCAACATTCCAGCGGTCGCGCTCGCCACAGTTTTGAAGAAATTCCTGCGATTCGGCATTGGTTTTCTCCTTGGAAGAAGGAAGCCTGTATAACATCCCCGATCTACCCTGTCAATTTCGATTCTGCTCTTAGGGCTCGCGCAAAAATAACTTGGCAGAATGCGGGCTCGGGAGGATCTGACCAATGTTCAATTCCCAATTCTCAATTCTCATCCGAAACGAGAAGCCGCCGCATGTGTGCGAGCCGGCCTGCAAGACTAATTGGTCCGACAGTGCGATCTTGTCTTGCATCGGTGGAACATTCGGCAACCCGACATCCACTTCGGATGAGAATTGAGCATTGGGAATTGAGCATTGGTCAGATCCCCGGTCGGATTCAGCGCGGCGGATTCTGCCAAGTTCTTTTTGCGCGAGCGCTTAGCGGATCATTTTCAATAGTGGGGCGGTCTACGGTGGCCGCTAATACCCTCCGCTCCCCAAAAACTTGACGTAATCCGAGCGGACAGCGGACAATGCGCACTCAGAAGAAGCAACGAAACACAATTGGGTTACTGTTTTGGTCTTGGGATCTTGCCATATGGCTGACGAGAGTCGACAGCCAGGTAAGAAAAGGTGAAGAGGAGATCAAGAAATATGAAGCGTTTGGTGTGGGTAAGTCTGGTAATTGGGGTTTTATTCTCTTCCTCGACTTGCACCGTCTTGTGGGCGCAGTCGACGGCTCAGGTTAGCGGAACAGTAAAGGATCAAAGCGGCGCTGTGTTGCCGGGAGTAGAAGTAACCATAACGCAGACGGCCACGGGTCTGGCGCGGAGCATTGTGACGAATGAAACAGGGTCATACGCGTTGACGAACCTGCCAGTCGGGCCTTATCGGATAGAAGCGAGCCTTCCCGGATTCAGGACGTTTGCGCAGACAGGAATCGTGCTGCAGGTTGGCAGCAACCCGGTCATTAACGTTAGCCTGGAGGTGGGACAGGTTGCCGAGTCGGTCGAGGTTCAGGCGGATGCGGCACTGGTGGAAACGCGAAGCACCGGTGTCGGTCAGGTGATCGACAACGTGCGTGTGCTGGAACTGCCGCTCAACGGGCGCAACTTGCAGGAACTGATCATTCTGTCCGGGGCAGCCGTTGGCGGAGGTAATCAAGGCACCGCCCGGACTTGGCCTACGGATTATATTTCCGTCGGCGGGGGATTGAACGACGCTCTGACATACATGTTGGACGGAGGAACGCATAACGATCCGTACAGCAATGCGAATCTCCCGCTGCCGTTTCCGGATGCGCTGCAGGAGTTTAAGGTAGAAACCAGCGCGGTGCCGGCCCAGTACGGGCAGCACTCGGCCGGCGCGGTCAACGGGGTGACGAAATCGGGCACGAACGCGTTTCACGGCGACTTGTTTGAATTCGTCCGCAACAAAGTTTTCAATGCGCGCAACGCGTTGGCGACGACCAGAGACGGGCTGAAGCGCAACCAGTTTGGCGGCGTCAACGCCACAGATGCTTGCCGGTGACTGGACGAGCATCACGTCACCAGCATGCAACGGCGGCCGGCAGGTCAACATGAAGACGCAATTTCCCGACGGGACCGCTACGGGATTCGTCAACAATCGAATTGATCCCTCATTGTTCTCAAAAGCGGCGCTGACCCTGGCGACAAAATACCTCCCGACCCCAATCGATGCTTGTGGCCAGGTGGTGTACGGGCGCAGGGAAAACTCTGACGAACATATGACCGTAGGGAAGATCGACTATCAACAGAGCGATAAGCACTTGCTGTTTGGGCGTTACGAGCGGGGGAGCCGCGTAACTCCCAATAACTATAATGGCTCGGTCATCCTCTCGCTGAGTATTCCGGATTATGTGCGGCGATTCCACTCGTTTGTCTTAGGCGACACTTATTCCATCAGTCCCACCACGGTGAGTTCCTTCCGCGGAACGGTCCTTCGCACGGTCAACGACAAAAGTTTGTTGGAGGACTACTACAACTTTAGCGACTTGGGAGTGAAGGGCCTTTACTACCCGCCGGGATGGAAGCATTATGTGCGGCTGAACGTATCAGGCGCATTCACTCAGGATGTCAGTGCCCCTGGCGTCACGAACTCGATGGTCGAACAGTTTGCCGAGGATCTGAGTGTGATCCACGGAGCGCACCAGATCGGGTTGGGAGCGAACTTCATCCACTCGAACATGAACTATACCTCTGGTACATGGACGAGCGGCCGGTTTGCATTCAGCGCTACGAACACCGGGCTGTCATTGGGCGATTTGATGTTGGGAAAGCCGTCTGAATGGAGACAGGACCAGATTGCGGCCCAATACCTCCGCCAGAATTACATCGGTCTTTACGTGCAGGACACCTGGAAGGCCACTTCCAAGTTTACGGTAAATGGTGGCCTGCGATGGGAACCGTTCATGTGGCCATACGACCACGTTGCCGCATCGGCGCGCTACGATAAGAAGTGGTTTGACCAGGGCCTTCGAAGCACTGTTTTCAAGAACGCTCCGGCAGGGATACTGTTTCCTGGCGATCCAGGGGTGGCCAACATCGGGACCTCCGAAAATGAAACCCGCTGGATGCACTTCGCGCCGCGCCTGGGGTTGGCGTTGGATCCTAAAGGTGACGGCATGACAGTGGTTCGGGCGGCTTATGGGATATTTTTTGACTACCCCCACTTCCAGGGCATTGGCGGAATCCGGAACACGCCGCCCCGAGGTGGCTTGATTCAGGTCCCAAATCCCGTCGGTGGGTTTGACGATCCCTGGCGGGGCTATCCCGGAGGAAATCCGCTCCCGTTTGCCATTAGTTCAGATGTCGCTTTCCCACTGGGCGGTACTTACACCGTTATTCCACAGGATGCTAAAACCTCTTACATCAACCAGTGGAACTTGAGCGTTCAGAAACAGATTGGATCGGACTGGCTTGTCGCAGGCAACTATATTGGCAACAGCGTGGTTCACCAGATGTATGAGCACGAGGCTAATCCGGCCGTCTACCTGCCGGGCGCGAGTTGCGCCATCGCAGGACGAACCTATACGCCGTGTTCTTCGGTTTCGAACACCAATCAGCGGCGGGTGTTGTATCTGCAGAATCCCGATCAAGGACAATATTTCAGCAACATTGTTGAGGTGGACGACGGAGGAACGCGCAGCTATAACGGGCTGGTGCTTTCCATCCAGCGGCGGCGCGCCCGGGGGATCACCGTGCAGGGGAATTACACTTTGTCCCACTGCATCGATACCGGGTACACCGATATCATTCAAACCAATGGCGGCCAAATTCCGGAGCGCCGGGGAGCGAATCGTGGGAATTGCGAATTAGACCGGCGTCACAACTTCAATATGTCGACCGTGTATGAGACGCCGCAGTTTTCTAATAGAACACTGCGGCTGTTCGGTACCGGTTGGCGCGTTTCGGGAATCGCACGCATCCTATCGGGCGCTCCGTTGACGGTGTCGTCGGGCCTCGACAATGCGTTAACTGGCACGACTTTCTTAGCTGGGGGACAACCCACCGACCAGAGGCCGAACCAGGTGCTTGCGTCGCCTTACGCGGCGAATAAAGGTATCAATCAGTGGCTCAACCCGGCGGCCTTTGTCCAACCGGCAGTGGGAACGTACGGGACGATGGGCCGATCCAATGTTGCCGGTCCGGGAAGCATCCGGTTCGATCTGGGCGTGGTTCGAACATTTAAACTTCGGGAGAAACAGTCGGTCGAGTTCCGAGCCGAGGCGTTTAATGTAGCCAACCATGTGAATGCCTGCTCCTCCAACTCTGGACAGCAAGGCACTCCGGACTGTTTGAACACGAATCTAACCGATGCTACCTTCGGCCGGGTTCAGGCCGTTGCAGATCCACGAATCATGCAGATGGCGTTAAAGTTTGTGTTCTAGTAATGGTAAAAAGAACGCGGGCTGAAGCCCGCGTTCAAAACCCGACGGTCGGTTTTCTGAAAAGGAGACTTATGCGCATAAGAAGAAACAAAGGCGGGAGAGCAGTCTTTGTAGGAGTACTTACGATTGCAATAGGCCTCGTCTACTTATCCTGGGTGAATTCTGACTCGAGCTTGAGGAAACCCACGGGCTATCCTCAATTGGTTTCCATCCAGGAGTTGCCGGATTTGGCAGAAATGTGCCCGCCGTTCGAGCCCGCCAGAGCCGATTTTGCCGCGTCGCCGGACGACAATCTGTTTGCCGCGTTGGAAGGGACGTCCGCACATGCGGCCACGGCCGGCGCTGGCGATACCGTGGATGTGACACGCCCCCCGGTGCGCACGATCCGGGATACGTATCCCATCTACAGCTCTGTCGCGGTCGACACCCAGCATGACGAGCCAAAACGAATACAACAACGGCTTATCTATTGATCCGAAGAACGGGGACATTTATTCGGTAGCCATGGACACCGCGGACAACATGATTGTGTTTTCTCACGATGCCCAAGGAGATATCCCGCCCGTCCGCCGGTTAAGCACTCCCCATCGAAACTTCGCCTCGGCCATCGATGACGAGAAGGGGGAAGTTTTCATTACGATCCAGTACCCCCCGAAAGTCATGGTCTATCGTAGGGAAGCCTCGGACCGTGAGAAGCCGCTGCGTGTCCTGGAGGGAGAACACACAGGACTATATGACGCCCACGGCCTTGCCATTGATCTGAAGAAGAAACTGATGTTCGTCGGTAATTGGGGTAATGCCAGCGACTACCGCGTTGCCGGTTCGGGCAAGTTCTATTCGCCCTCGATCACGGTCTACCCACTCGATGCCAGCGGAGACACGGCTCCGTTGCGCGTCATTCAAGGACCCAAGACCCAGTTGGATTGGTTCGGAGGGATGTCGCTGGATCCGGATAACGGAAATCTGTATGTCGCCAACGACGTGGGCAATTCGATTCTCATCTTTAAGGAGACAGATCAGGGCAACGTGGCGCCGTCGCGAATTATAAAAGGACCGAAGACCGGTCTGAGTCATCCGGCCGGCATCTCGGTTGATGCCAAGAATAAAGAGTTTTGGGTTTCCAACATGGGAAACTCTTCGGCCACATGCATTTCGCTGACGGCGAATGGAGACGCGGCGCCCGTGCGCACGATCCGCAGCGCGCCGGCCGGCCGAGTGTCGTTGAAATTCGGCAAGCCCCAGGCCGTGGCTTATGACAGCAAGCGGGAAGAGTACCTGGTGCCCAACTGAGTGAACACGCCGCAAATCGCGGTATTCGCCAGGCTGGCGAAGGAAAATACGCTGGAGACACGGGCACTGGAAGGTCAAAAAACGATGATCAGCCGGACCATGCATAGTCTGGCATATGATTCGGTTCACGATGAAATTGTGGTGAACAGTCCTCTGGCTCAGGCCATCCTGTTTTTCCGGGGAGGCGCCAAGGGAGAGGAACCGCCCGTCCGGGTCATCCAGGGACCTCATACGCAAATCAGAGGTACGGACTATGATGGTAACGATAAGATGACCTTCGATGAGGTTCATGGCGAGGTCATCATTCCCATCAATAGAGACACCGTGCTAGTCTTTTCACGGGAAGCGAACGGAGACGTGGCGCCCATCCGAGTTCTCGGCGGGCCCGACACGCAGATTCGGGGCCCGGCTCGCGGCCACCCGGTCGTGGGCGTCGATCCTATCCATGATCTGCTGGTCGTCAGGAGCGTTGGTGAGCAAGGCAGCGGTGGATCTCTGTTGATGTTTGATCGCACCGCCACTGGAAATACCAAGCCGCGATCTGTGATCCGTGGACCAAAGACCGGTCTTGCCGGTGCGGGCGGTGGAACTGGCCAACTCCAGGTCTATGCGCCAAAGGGCTGGATTGTCGGAGGAGCCGAAGGCGGGTCTATCGGTGTTTGGAGCATCGAGGATAGTGGGGACGCTCCTCCCCGCTGGAAAATCCCAGTTCAACAGCTTGCGGGAATCGCGCCATCGGGAGTCGCTATCGATCCTGTCCATAAAGAGGTCATCGTCGCCAGCGGAGGTAGAAACCGCCTGGTGACGTTCTATTTCCCGGAAATGTTCGATTGAACGCGGCGCGTACCAGACATCCGGAGAGATGATTTTCCCCGGTTTCGCGTTGGGCTCGGAACTGGGTTGGGGTTCAAGAATCGGAGGGCCCGAGCCCAGTTCTTTGAACATGAGCTTTGCTTTTCAGGCCCAAGAGGCATATGAAACTCTTTCCATTCGTCGCGTCGATGACCTTCTGAACGTCCTCGATCTCCGCCAGCACGACAAAAGCAAATCCGCGTGACCGCCCGCTATCCCGATCCGTCATGATGCGTACTTCTTCGATGGCATGCCCGGACTCTTCGAAGAACTCCCGCAGATATTCCTCCGTCGCGGCAACAGGCAGATTCCCGACGAAAGACCTTCTTCCACTGAACGGGCCGGGCGTGTTTCCTCTCCATATCCGCATTGTAGCAATCCGTATAATGTCGCCATGCCCGAAGTGAACGACCCGATCAGGCGCTTCTCGTTGTGGTTCCGCGCGGCCGCAAAGCGGTCACCCGGGCCATGGTTCGACCCCACGGCGATGACTCTCGCGACGACCGGCAAACGCGGCGACGTCACCGCCCGCATCGTTCTTCTGAAGAAGTTCGGTCCCGAAGGATTCACGTTCTACACGAACTACGCGTCGCGCAAAGGCCGGCAGCTCGGCGACAACCCGCGCGCCGCGCTCGTCTTCTACTGGCCGCACCTGCACCGGCAGGTCCGCATCGAAGGAAGAATCGAAAAAGTGAGCCGCGACGAATCGGACGCCTACTTCCATTCACGCCCGCGCCCCTCCCAGATCGGCGCGGCCGCATCGAATCAATCCGAAGTCATTCCTTCACGCGAATACCTCGTCGATCGTTTCAAGCGCCTTCAAAAGCAATTCGCGAAACAACCGATTCCTCTACCCGACACCTGGGGAGGCTACCGCCTCCAGCCGGACACGATCGAATTCTGGCAGCACCGGGAGAGCCGCCTGCACGACCGCTTCCGATATCGCCGCGATAAAAGCAACGGCTGGAAAGTCGACCGTCTCTCTCCCTGACAGCCGGACCCAACAATCCATCGTACTACGTCTTTCTTGTTGGCTGTCCGACGACGGAAATTCCCTTGCAAAAAGGGCGAACATCCAAAGCACCCGGCCTGCCACCACGTGATCTGTTTCGACATTGTCCGCAACATCACTTCGTACACTTTCATTGTTCGCTCCATTGCCGCCGCGGAAATCTGTGTCAATCCTTAACTCCGGA